>NZ_QGKR01000233.1 GCF_003172955.1 Micromonospora acroterricola
GGGTCGGGGGTTAGAGGTCTAGGAGGATCGTGCGGGGGCCGACGTTGACGCTCTCGACCAGCATGTGGGCGCGGAAGCGGCCCGTCTCGACCTTGGCGCCCCGCTCGCGCAGCGCCTCGACGACTGCCGTCACCAAGGGCTCGGCCACCTCGGCCGGGGCGGCGGCGGTCCAGCTCGGACGGCGGCCCTTGCGGGCGTCGCCGTAGAGGGTGAACTGGCTGACCACCAGGACCGGCGCACCGGTGTCGGCCGCGGACCGCTCGTCGTCGAGGATTCGCAGCTCGTGCACCTTGCGGGCCATCGTCGCGGCGGTCCCGACGGTGTCGGTGTGGGTCACCCCGAGCAGCACCAACAGGCCGTCCTCGATCGCGCCGACCACCTCACCGTCCACCGTCACGCTGGCCCGCCCGACGGTCTGCACCACCGCGCGCATCAGCGGACCGCCAGCCGACCGGCCACCCGTGCCACCCGCATCAGCCGGTCACCGGCTCGATGATGCCCCGCTCCACCAGGTGCGCGACGATCGGGCCGGCCGCCTCGGCCAGCTCGGCGGGCTCGACGTCGTGCGCCGCCGCCAGCAGGGCGAGCTGGTCGCGCAGCGGGAGTCGGCCGTCCGCCCCGCCGACCAGGGCGAGCACGAGCGGGTCGACCTCCTCGGTCCACCGCAGGCCGCGCGGCATCGCGAGAACCTGCCGGTCCACCGCCCAGCCCTCCTCGCCCATGGTGGCCTCCTGGCGCAGTTGGAGGCCATCGGCGGCCCGGTAGCGCTCGGCGAGCAACGCCTCGGTGTCGCGTACCCGCAGGAAGTCCTGCCGGTCGAACCAGGCGGCGACCTGGTCGCCCAGCGGCGGCTGCACCCGCTGCCGCAGGTCCTCCACCCGGACCACCGGGTCGGTGTGCCCGCCCCGGCGCAGCGACACGATGCCGAAGCCGATCGCCTCCACCTTGTGCGCGTCGAACCAGTCGAGCCAGGCGGCCATCCGCTGCGGGTCGGCGCTCTCGCCGACATCGGTCAGCCAGAGGTTGACGTACGCCATCGGGTCGGCCACCTCGCGCTGGATCACCCAGGCGTCCAGGCCCGTCCCGGCGAACCAGCCGGCCACCCGCTCGTCCCACTCCTCGCCGGCGACGTGCACCCAGTTCGCCAGGTACTGCATGGTGCCGCCCTCGGTGAGCAGGCCGGGGGCGGCGGCGGCCAGCTCGGCGCCGATCGCGTCACCCACCCGGCCGGAGTCGCGGTAGACGTGCGTGGTGGTGCCCGGGCCGACCACGAACGGTGGGTTGCTCACCACCAGGTCGAAGCGCCGGCCGGCCACCGGCGCGACCATGTCGCCGCGCAGCAGCTCCCAGTCCTGGCCGTTGAGAGCGGCGGTGGTCGCGGCGAAGCGCAGGGCCCGCTCGGAGAGGTCCGTGGCGGTCACCCGGTTGGCGTGGGTGGCCAGGTGCAGAGCCTGGATTCCGGAGCCGGTGCCCAGGTCCAGCGCGGTGTCGACCGGCCGGCGGACGGCCGCGCCGATCAGGGTCTGGGTGGCGCCGCCGATGCCGAGCACGTGCTCGGAGTGCAGCGGCCGGCCCGGCCGGGCGCTGGCCGGCACGTCGGCGAGCACCCACCAGTCGTCGCCGTACGGCTCCAGGTCGACGCCGGCGCGCAGGCCGTCGCCGTGCCGCTCGACCAGCCCGCCGGCCAGCGCCTCCGCCACGCCCAGCGGCGCCAGCGCGGCGGCCACCGTCGCCTCCGACTCGGTCTGGTCGCAGATGAACACCCGGATCAGGGTGCCGAGCGGGTCGCGGTCCTCGGTGGCCCGCAGCGCGGCCCGGTAGTCGTTGCGTGCGACCCCGCCGGTGGCCTGGGAACCCAGCCGATTCGCGATGCCGTTGCTGGTGAACCCGGCCCCGGTCAGCGCGGTGCGCAGCGCGTCGACGCCGGCGGGGGAGAGCAGCATGTCGTGTTCGTCCACGCCGCCATCCTGCCCCCCGCCGTGCCGCCGGTTGCCGCCACCCGCCGGATCGAACCCCGGAGCGTCGGTGTTCGTCCCGGGTCGCCGGCCGGGCAGGATGGTGCCATGACGCTCGTGCTGCCTATCGACCCCGAGGCGAACCGGCTGCTGGAGCGCAGCCCGCTGGCCCGACTCCTCGGCATGGTTCTTGATCAACAAGTGCCGATGGAGAAGGCCTTCTCCTCCCCGTACGTGCTGGCGCAGCGGCTCGGCCACGAGCCGGACGCGGCGGAGCTGGCCGCGTACGACCCGGAGGCGCTGGTCGCGATCTTCGCCACCCCGCCGGCGCTGCACCGGTTCCCGAAGGCGATGGCTGCCCGGGTGCAGGAGGTGTGCCAGGTGCTGGTGGACCGCTACGACGGCGATGCCGCCCGGCTCTGGTCCGACGTCGCCGACGGCCCGGAGCTGCTGCGTCGTGTCTCCGAGCTGCCCGGCTTCGGCAAGCAGAAGGCGCAGATCTTCGTGGCGCTGCTCGGCAAGCGGTTCGGGGTGACCCCGCAGGACTGGCGGAAGGCGGCCGGCGGCTACGGCGATCCCGGCGCGTACCGGTCGGTGGCCGACGTCACCGACGCCGACTCGCTGCGCCGGGTGCGGGAGTACAAGCAGCAGATGAAGGCGGCCGCGAAGGCGAAGACCGCCGGCGCCTGACCCGACGGGGTCGTCGCTCAGGCGGCGGTCGGGTGGGCGAGGGAGGCCAGCGCGCGCCGGACGTCGGCGAGTGAGACGGTGGCCGAGTCGTCCAGGTCGGCCAGGCCCGCCTCGATCCACTGACGCATCAGCGTGGTGACCCCGATGCCACGGGCGTCGGCGGCGGCCCGCACCCGCTCGTAGGTCTCCAGCGGCAACCGGACCGATCGGCTCACCATCGGCACGTCGGTGTCGGGGATGGGCAGGTCCACCGCCGGACTCTCGTCGATCAGCTCGGCGATCCGGTCGTCGCCGCTGTGGAACTGCTTGGTCGCGTCGTTACGGTGCATCGTCACGGCCTCCTCATCGGCGAGATCTCCGCACGGCCTCGTCGTAGCGCTTGGACTCCACGTCGCTTAGCTCGCGAGCGGAGAGGATGTCCCAGTCGTTGTCGGTGCCATCGGCCTCGGCGAGCAGCACCGCCAGTCGGCGGCCCCGCCGGCCGGCGGCGTAGACCACCATCACGTCGTCGCCCAGGTGGCGGATCACCCGCCGGGAGCTGTGCAGCGCCTCCCAGACTTCCCCGGGCGTGACGTCGTAGACCCTCAGGTTGGCCAACGCCTCGTCGGTGAAGCTGAACCTGCTGCCCACGGCCGGAGCGTACCACGGACGTAACACGTAGCGGGATGAGTCGAATTTCGCTGATCACGGCTCCGCGGTGACAGGATGGGGCGTAATCCCCTCGAGGAGGTTCATGGTGAAGCGTCAGGCGTACCAGCCGATTCTGATCACCGACGCCTCGCGCAGCCAGAACGATCAGCTCACCAGCCGTCAGCGACGCTATGTCCTGATGATGGGCATCCGGGTGGCCTGCATCGTCGCCGGCGCGATCCTGGTCGGCGCGCAGGCGCCGCTGCTCTGGCTGTGGCTGCCGCTGTGTGCCCTCGGCATGGTGCTCATCCCGTGGCTGGCCGTGCTGCTGGCCAACGACCGGCCGCCCAAGGAGGAGCACCGGTTGGCCAACCGATTCCACCACCGGCACACCGACGACACCCCGCCGATGAGCCTCACCGCCGAGGAGCGCCCGCACAAGGTCATCGACGTCGAACCCTGACCCGCCCCGGGCCAGGGTCCGACAGGTCACGGCCGGGGCCGGGCCCCGATGGTCGAGACGGCCAGGGCGCCCAGGTCGGTGGCGCGGTTCAGCGCCGCCGTCGGGGCGGCGCCGGCGAGCCAGGCGGTGAGCAGACCGGCCGCGAAGGCGTCGCCCGCCCCGGTGACGTCCACCACCGCCACCCTCCGCGCCGGCGCCACGCAGACCGGAGCCGTGCGGTCCACCCAGACCGCGCCGGCCGCGCCGCGCTTGACCACCACCCGCCGGGCCGTCGCCGACAACGCCCGCCCCTGCGCCGCCGGGTCCAGGCCGCCGGCCAGCACGGTCGCCTCGTCCGCGTTGACGAGCAGCAGGTCGACGTCGCGTACCCAACCCAGGAAGGCCGCCGCGCCGACCCGCCGCAGCGGCGCCGCGGAGGCCGCGTCGACGCTGGTGGTCAACCCGCGCTCGCGGGCGGCCTCCAGCGCCCGCAGCCCGGCGCCGCGCGACCCGGCGTCCAACAGGGTGTACGCGGACAGGTGCAGGTGCCCGGCGTCGGGTACCGCCGCGAGGGCCCGCTCGACGTGCTCGGCGCTCAGCCGCAGGTTCGCGCCCCGCTGGCTGACCATGGTGCGCTCGTCGTCGGTGGCCAGCACGATCACCGTGCCCGTCCGGACGCCCTCGACCCGGTCGACCGCGCAGTCGACGCCCGCGCGGTCCAGCTCGGCCGTCCGGTCCCGCCCCTCGTCGTCGTCGCCGACCGCGCCGACGAGCGTGACGTCCACCCCCTGTGCGGCGATCCAGGCTGCCGTGTTGGCCGCCTGCCCGCCGCCGCCGAGGCTGATCTCCGCCGCGGTGTCGGAGCCCGCCGCGAGCGGCCCGGACAGCACCGCGACGACATCGGTGATCACGTCCCCGACGACGACCACCCGGGCCGGACGGGTCATGCCGCAACGGCGGTGACGCGGGTGGCGTAGGCGACCGCGATCCGCGCGGCCAGGTCGGCGTTGCGCAGGATGATCCGGACGTTCACCGCCAGGCTCGCGCCCTCGGTGGCCGAGTGGAAGTGCGCCAGCAGGTACGGCGTGACGGCCTTGCCGGTCACCCCGTCCCGCTCCAGCAGGGCCAGGCCGTCGGCGAGGGTCCGGTCGTGCAGTTCCGGGTCGAGCTGCTCGCCGACCGGCAGCGGGTTGGCGACGATCAGGCCGCCGGCGTGCACGGCGTGCCGGTCGCGGGCGGCGAGCACGGCGGCCACCTGCTCCGGCGAGTCGACCGACCAGTCCAGGTCGAAGCCGCCGTCGGTGAGGTAGAAGCCGGGGAACCGCTGGGTGCGGTAACCGACCACGGCCACCCCGAGGGTCTCCAGCCGCTCCAGCGTCGCGCCCACGTCGAGGATCGACTTCACCCCGGCGCAGACCACCGCGATCGGGGTCCGGGCCAGGGTGATGAGGTCGGCCGACTCGTCGAAGGTCTGCGCGGCCTCCCGGTGCACCCCGCCCAGCCCGCCGGTGGCGAACACCCCGATCCCCGCGGCGGCGGCCACCGCACTGGTGGCGGCCACGGTGGTGGCGCCGTCCGCGCCGGTCGCCGCCGCCACCGCCAGGTCGCGCACGGAGAGCTTGGTCACGCCATCGACGGTGGCCAGTCGGGTCAGCTGCGCGTCGTCCAGGCCGACCACCAGCTCGCCGCCGATCATGCCGATCGTCGCCGGGACCGCCCCGGCGTCCCGGACCGCCTGCTCGATCTCCCGAGCCACCCGAAGGTTCTCCGGCCGGGGCAGGCCGTGCGAGACGATGGTGCTCTCCAGGGCGACGACGGGCCGGCCGTCGTGCAGGGCGTCGGCCACCTCGGTGCCGTAGCTGATGCGAAAGTCAGTCACGGGGGGCCACGCTACGGGGTGGGGCTCTGGCCGGCCTCAAGTGGACCCGGCCACGATGACCTGCCAAACTTGACGGTTGGAGGTGCAGACGTGAGCACAGAGGTTCTCGAGCGTCCGGAGCTGAAGGACGCCGACACCGGTCCCGAGATGTTCCACTACGTCCGCAAGGAGAAGATCGCCGAGAGTGCCGTCATGGGCACCTTCGTCGTCGCGCTCTGCGGCGAGACCTTCCCGGTCACGAAGGCGGCCAAGCCGGGTTCGCCGGTCTGCCCCAAGTGCAAGGAGATCTACGACTCGTACCGCGAGTGAACCGCGGCCGGCGTCGGAACCGGCGACGTAGCCTGCGGCGGTGACCACCTCCACCGCCCTGCTCCTCGCCGACCTGACCGGGGTGGCGGTCTTCGCCGCCTCCGGCGCCTCGGCCGCGGTGGCCAAGCGGCTCGACCTGTTCGGCGTCGCGTTCGTCGGTTTCGTGGCCGCGCTCGGCGGCGGGATCTTCCGGGACCTGGTCATCGACGAGGTGCCGCCGCTGGCCTTCGCCGACTGGCGGTACGCGGCCACCGCCGCGGTCACGGCGCTGGCCGTCTTCTGGCTGCACCCGCAGCTGGCCCGACTGCGCACCACGGTGCTGGTGCTGGACGCGGCGGGCCTCGCTCTGTTCACCGTGACCGGCACGCTCAAGGCGCTCGACGCCCGGGTGCCGGCGGTCGGCGCCTGCCTGATCGGCATGCTCACCGCGATCGGCGGCGGGCTCGGCCGTGACCTGCTGACCGCCGAGATCCCGGTGGTGCTGCGCCGGGAGATCTACGCGGTGGCCGCGTTGGTCGGCTCGGTCACGGTGGCGCTGCTGTACGTCACCGGGCAGACCGGCCCGGCGCCGCTCACCGCCGCCGCCGTGCTGGTCTTCGGGCTGCGCCTGATCGCCCTGCGCCGGCGCTGGTCCGCCCCGGTGGCGACGCTGCGCCCGCCGCGTACGGGCGGGGCGGATCCGCGCACCGACCGGGAGTGGTGAGACCGCCTTCGGGCGGGGCGCGGGGTGTGGCGGATGTGACCAGCGTGGCGTCGCCTGGGCCGCAGCGCCCGCGCTGGTTATGCTGAGCCGGCCTTCGCGGCAGCTTCTGCGCGGAGGCGTTTTCATGGGCGGCGGTACTCGTGGCCCTCGCCCCGGATCCGCCGTCGTGCGGTCGGAGAGGAGCTTCGCGTGGCAGCCCGGACGCCGGTGCTCGAGACGTTCCCGGCACTACGTGCCTGGCAGCGCAAGGCCCTGGTGGAGTACCTGCGCCGGCGCACCGAGGACTTCACCGCGGTCGCCACACCGGGCGCGGGCAAGACCACCTTCGCCCTGCGGATCGCGGCCGAGCTGCTCGGTGACGGCACGGTGGAGGCCGTCACGGTCGTCGCCCCGACCGAGCACCTGAAGAACCAGTGGGCCGAGGCCGCAGCGCGGGTGGGCATCCAACTCGACGCCGCGTTCCGCAACGCGGACGTGCACTCCGCAGCCGACTTCCACGGCGCGGTGGTCACCTACGCCCAGGTGGGGATGGCGCCGCAGGTGCACCGGCGGCGCACCATGACCCGGCGGACCCTGGTGATCCTCGACGAGATCCACCACGCCGGCGACTCCCGGACCTGGGGCGACGGGGTGAAGTCCGCCTTCGAGCCCGCCGTACGCCGGCTCATGCTCACCGGGACGCCGTTCCGCTCCGACGACAACCCGATCCCGTTCGTCAGCTACGAGCGGGGCGGTGACGGGCTGCTGCGCTCCCGCGCCGACTCGGTGTACGGCTACGCCGACGCGCTGCGTGACGGCGTCGTCCGGCCGGTGCTCTTCCTGGCGTACTCGGGGGAGACCCGCTGGCGCACCAACGCGGGGGAGGAGTTGGCGGCCCGGCTCGGCGAGCCGATGACGCAGGATCTGGTGGCGCAGGCGTGGCGTACCGCGCTGGACCCCGCCGGCGACTGGATGCCGCAGGTGCTGCGCGCCGCCGACGCCCGGCTCACCGTGCTGCGCAACGCCGGGATG
This sequence comes from Micromonospora acroterricola, assembly GCF_003172955.1. GTDB lineage: Bacteria > Actinomycetota > Actinomycetes > Mycobacteriales > Micromonosporaceae > Micromonospora > Micromonospora acroterricola. The sequence goes on from NZ_QGKR01000233.1 coordinate 7,620, forward strand.
CCCGACGCGGGCGGGTTGATCATCGCCACCGACCAGCAGACCGCCCGCTCGTACGCCAAGCTCGTCGAGCAGTTGACCGGCGAGAAGGCCGCCGTCGTGCTCTCCGACGACCAGGGCGCCTCCGCGCGGATCGCGACGTTCGCGGCGTCCGAGCAGCGTTGGCTGGTCGCGGTGCGAATGGTGTCCGAGGGGGTCGACATCCCGCGGCTCGCCGTCGGTGTCTACGCCACCAGCGCCAGCACCCCGCTCTACTTCGCCCAGGCGATCGGCCGGTTCGTCCGGGCCCGCCGGCCCGGCGAGACCGCGTCGGTCTTCCTGCCCAGCGTGCCGCACCTGCTCGGCCTGGCCAGCGAGATGGAGACCGAGCGGGACCACGTGCTCGGCAAACCCAAGGAAGCCGACGGCTTCGACGACGACCTGCTGGAGCGGGCGCAGCGTGACGACCAGGCCAGCGGCGAGCTGGAGAAGCGGTTCGCCGCGCTCTCCGCCACCGCCGAGCTGGATCAGGTGATCTTCGATGGGGCGTCGTTCGGCACCGCGGCCCAGGCCGGCACCCCCGAGGAGGAGGAATACCTCGGCCTGCCCGGCCTGCTCACCGCCGACCAGGTCTCCCTGCTGCTGACGAAGCGGCAGGCCGAGCAGCTCGCCGCCCAGCGGCGTCGCAGCGCCGAGCGGGCCGCTCAGCCGGCCGGTGCGCCCGCCGCGGCGCCGCCGGCACCCATGAGTGCCGCCCAGCGCCGGGTGGCGCTCCGGCGCCAGCTGAACGCTCTGGTGGCCGCCCGGCACCACCGCACCGGCCAGCCGCACGGCAAGATCCACGCGGAGCTACGCCGGCTCTGCGGCGGCCCGCCGAGCGCGCAGGCCACGATCGAACAGCTCGAAGAACGCATCGCGACCGTGCAAACCCTCTGACCCGGAACAATCCGCGCGGGCCGTGGCGCCGGCCGTCGCGCGGGCCCCAGGACCCATGATCGTGCTCGATCCAGGATCGAGTCGTGTCCGAGCGCGGACGAGGCCGCTACTTCCAGGATCGAGCACGATCAGGAGCGGCCGCGGGGCGACGCGTGGCGCGCGGGCCGGATGCGAGGTCCTGGCCAGGCACGAGGTGCGGGCCGGATGCGAGGTGCGGACCCGCCCGCGAGGTGCGGACCCGCCCGCGAGGTTTCGGGCCGCGGGCGGTGCTGGCAGGAAAAAGCCGACCGGAGACACCCTCGGGGTGTCTCCGGCCGGCTATGTCGGGTTGCGGATTCAGTTCGCCATCAGATCGGCGCCACGCCAGCTGAACTCGGGGTCCGTTGCGAACCGGACGGTGATCTTCACGAGATCCTCCGCGTACTTGTTCGCGTGGTGCCCACAGAAAACCAACTCGCTCCCACCCGCCAGAGTGATCCGGAGCTTGCCGGCAGCATTGCAGCGGTCGCACCGTTCATCGGCGGCTGGGGGAGCCACCGTCTCGGGCGGCGGCGTGAGGGTCGGGGTCATCGCCTTCCTCCTCTGGTCGTCACCGATGAACAATCTCTTCGGTCGTTGCTCACCTATCGTGCAACACCCTTGCCGGGCCCTGCCTTCCCTGTGTGCCCGCGGGGGACCGAGGTCACACATGGCATGGACAGTGTGCCGTGCACCCAGGGTGCCACGTCAACGATCACATTCGTGCATCCGGACGATCACCATCTGGTGTTGCACACCAGGTGGTCAAAACGACACGTTCGGTTGACGAAACCGGCTCAGTCCAGGTAATCCCGGAGGACCTGGGACCGGGACGGGTGACGCAGCTTGGACATCGTCTTGGACTCGATCTGCCGGATCCGCTCCCGGGTCACCCCGTACACCTGGCCGATCTCGTCCAGCGTCCGCGGCTGGCCGTCGGTCAGGCCGAAGCGCAGGCGTACCACACCCGCCTCACGCTCGGAGAGCGTCTGCAGCACCTGCTGGAGCTGGTCCTGCAGGAGCGAGAACGAGACCGCGTCGACCGCGACCACGGCCTCGGAATCCTCGATGAAGTCGCCGAGCTGGCTGTCGCCCTCGTCGCCGATGGTCTGGTCCAGCGAGATGGGCTCCCGGGCGTACTGCTGGATCTCCAGCACCTTCTCCGGTGTGATGTCCATCTCCTTGGCCAGCTCCTCCGGCGTGGGCTCGCGGCCCAGGTCCTGGAGCAGCTCGCGCTGTATGCGGCCGAGCTTGTTGATGACCTCGACCATGTGCACCGGGATGCGGATGGTGCGGGCCTGGTCGGCCATCGCGCGGGTGATCGCCTGCCGGATCCACCAGGTGGCGTAGGTGGAGAACTTGTAGCCCTTGGTGTAGTCGAACTTCTCCACCGCGCGGATCAGGCCGAGGTTGCCCTCCTGGATCAGGTCGAGGAAGGCCATGCCGCGACCCGTGTACCGCTTGGCCAGCGACACCACCAGTCGGAGGTTCGCCTCCAGCAGGTGGTTCTTGGCCCGCTCGCCGTCGCGGGAGATCCAGCCCAGGTCGCGGACCATCTCCCGGCTGAGCTTCTCCTCGCCCTCGTCGGCCGCGCGCAGCCGCTCCGCGGCGTAGAGCCCGGCCTCGATCCGCTTGGCCAGCTCCACCTCCTGCTCGGCGTTGAGCAGCGGGACCTTGCCGATCTGCTTGAGGTACGCACGGACCGAGTCGGCGGAGGCGGTGAGCTCGGCGTCCCGCCGGGCCTGCTTGAGCGCCTCGGACTCCTCGTCGTCCCACTCGAAGTCGTTGTCGGTGGCTGACGCCGCGGCGTCGGTCTCGGCGGCCTGGGCCAGCTCGGCCGGCTCCTCGACCACCACGTCCTCGATCGCGGCGGCCAGCTCCTCCGGGTCGATCTCGCCCTCGGCGCCCTCGCCCTTGGCCTTGCCGCCGGCCTTGGCCGGCTTGGCGCCCGCTGCCGCGGCGACCGTGGCCTTGGTGGCCCGGGTCGACCTGGTCGCGGCCTTCGCCGGAGCGGACGCGGCGGCGGCGACCTCGGCGGTGCTGCCGGCGGCCTTGCGCGCGGCGACCTTCCGCGGAGCCGGCGTCGCCGGCGCCTCGTCGGAGGCGGGTGCCTGCTTCGGCGCCGGTACGGCGGCCTTCTTGGTGGTCTTGGCGGTGGTGGCCCGGGACGCCGGCGTGGTCGAACGGGCGGCGGCGACCCGGCGGCGGGTGCTCGCCGAGCCGTCCACCACCACGGTCACTCCCGCCTCGGAGAGCGCCCGCAGAATCTTCTTGGCCTGGGCCGGAGTCACCTCGGCGGACTCGACGGTGCGCGCGAGCTGGGCCGACGTGAGCTGGCCACCGGCGCTCTGGGCGTGGGCGATCAGGGTGTCGGTGAGCGAGCGAACGTCGGCGCCGGTCTGGCGGGGTTCTGTCACGAATGACCTTCCGGAGGCGAAGAGCGGGCACGGCCGGGTCGTCCGGCACAGCGTGGGGCAACCGGGCCGGGCGATGTTGGTTGAGGGACCCCCGTGTCCCGGGCCGGCCGGTGGTCGGCGGTCCGTGGCGCGGTGGCAGGGGTGAATTGTAACGCCGTCTGCGGCGATCATCCTGCGCCGCACGGCGTACCGGCGGTGGGGACCGCCGATTCGGCGCAGATGTGGACTTTGTAAGGATGATACTCGCGCGTGGCCCGGAACACCCCGGTCGCGCGGGAAGGGGACGTGGGATGGACCGATTGGCCCCGCCACCGGGGGATTTGTTGGCTATCGGGGTCGAGGTGGCGCGGGAGGCGGCGGCTACCGCGTACCGGATGCGGGCCGAGGGTGTCTCCGTGGCGGCGACCAAGAGCACGGTCACCGACGTGGTCACCGCCGCCGACCGGGCGGTCGAGCGGCAGGTGCTCGACGCGCTGCACCAGCTGCGGCCGGGCGACGCGGTGCTCGGCGAGGAGTACGGCACGGGGGACACCGGGCCGGTCGAGCCGGGCGGCGTGCGCTGGATCGTCGACCCGATCGACGGGACCGTCAACTATCTGTACGGGCTGCCGTACAGCGCGGTGTCGCTCGCCGCCGAGGTGAACGGCGTGGTGGTCGCCGGTGTGGTGCGCAACGTGAGCACCGGCGAGGAGTGGACGGCGACGGCGGGCGGGGGCGCCTGGCGCGACGGCGTGCGGCTGCGCTGTTCCGGCGAGACCGACCTGGGGCAGGCGCTGGTCGGCACCGGCTTCGGCTACGACGCCGGCCGCCGGGCGCACCAGGCCCGGGTGGTGGCCGGGCTGATCGCGCACGTGCGGGACATCCGCCGGCTCGGCGCGGCCGCGCTGGACCTCTGCCTGGTCGCGGAGGGGCGGCTGGACGCGTACTTCGAGAAGGGCCTGGCCGCCTGGGACCTGGCTGCCGGTGGGCTGGTGGCCGCCGAGGCGGGGGTGCTGGTCACCGGCCTGGACGGCCGTCCGCCCGGCCCGGACCTGGTGCTCGCGGCCCCGCCGGCGCTCTTCGCGCCACTGCACGACCGGCTGGCCGCCCTGGACGCCGCCGGCGGTCCCTGACCGACACCCGGGCGCCGGTGCGCCCGGGTCGACTCGTGGCGCGGCGCGCCGGACCCGGCGCCAGGTGGTCGGATCACCCGGGCCGGGCGGGCGACGGGTCAGCGCCCGTCGGTCACTTGTCCTCCGGGGCCGGGCAGGAGCCCGGGGGCGCCACCGGGGCGCCGAGGTCGCCGAGGGACTGGTTGACCTCGGTCGTCGTGGCGAGCTGCTGGAAGCGGCTGCCCAGCACCACGTCCACGACGTCGTCGGTGCGCTTCTCGTCGTAGGCCGGCTCGGCGTTGTTCAGGAAGTACGCCTGCAGCAGGTGCGCCGAGCCGACGCCCTTGGGGCCGTACCGCAGCACGGCCACGTCGTCGATCCCCGCCGGCGCGTTGCCGACCTTCTTGACCTGGAACTTGCGGTTGCGGAAGTCGTCCGCGACGGCGCCGGCCCGGCCCGGCTCGTCGGTCGCGTTCAGGACGTTGATCTTGACGTCCTTGGGCTCGTGCAGAGTGACATCGGCCAGCGGCCAGCCCTCGGGGCAGCCCTCGGCCGTGCCGGCCTTGCCCTGGGTGTCGCGGACCAGCGCGGTGATCACGAAGGCCAGGGCCAGCACCCCGAGCAGGCCGACGACGACGAGTGCTCGCACTCGCGCAAAACTCATCTGGGCGCTCCCGGACCTCAGGTGGGTGGCGGCGGCCGCCAACGATCGCACAGACCGGCGGCCGTCGAATACGCCGCTGAGGTTAACGGTTGTCCGGCCGTCGCGTGGAAACAGTCCGACATGCCGGCGCGGCGACCGCGAAGCGGGTACTACTACCCCTATCTTCGTGTCGCCTGAATCACATTGGGAACAAGTTGGCGTGCTGGGGCGTACATCTCAGCCGCGAGGGCGGTATACATGCCTCGCCCAACGGGGGGGTAAGGTTCCGCGCTCGCAGGGGAGTCGCCCCAACGGTCCTGACCCGTTCGGTCCCCGGGTCGGGTGCCCGACACAACTGGTGGCCGGCCAGCGGAACCGAAACAGCGTCGTCCGGCGTTACAACCGGAAGCGACAACATCGATATGGGAGAGTGAAACCGATGGCCACCGACTACGACGCCCCGCGTCGCGACGAGGTCGACCTCGGCGAGGACAGCCTGGAAGAGCTCAAGGCCCGACGCGTCGACTCACAGTCGGGCGCGGTGGACGTCGACGAGGCCGAGGTGGCCGAGAGCTTTGAGCTGCCCGGCGCCGACCTGGCCGACGAGGAGCTCACGGTCAAGGTTCTACCGATGCAGCAGGACGAGTTCCGGTGCGCCCGCTGCTTCCTGGTCCACCACCGCAGCCAGCTGGCAGTCGAGCGTAACGGCGAGTTGATCTGCCGCGAGTGCGTCTGACACTCGTGACACCAGCGGCGGCCTCCTGATCGGGGCCGCCGCTGCCGGTGTAGCCGTGCGGCACGAGTGGGTACCTGCTTGACTCGTAGGGGGTAACCACAGCACCGGGAGGTCCGACCCCATGAGCGATCGAGGCGACACCACCGGCGGCGGCGCCGACGACCTCGGCGCCACCGTCGCGGCGTTGACCGCGGACGACATCGAGCCGGCCCGGCGCCGTCAACTGCTCACCCGGATGGTCGGGCAGGCCCGCGCCCGTGGCATCTCCGACCTGTTCAAGCCCCGCGCCGCCGTGCGCTGGATGGTCGACACCGTCGCCGAGATCGCCCCGCACCTGCCGGTGCGGGACCTGGCCACCCTGCGGGGGCACTTCCCGGGGCTGGATGACAACGCCCTGGCCGAGCGGTTGATCCGCAACGCGGCCCGGACCACCGCCGGGATCGGCGCGGCCGGCGGGGGAGTCGCCGCCGTCGAATGGGCCGTCGCGCCCACCCTGCTCTCCGCACCGGTGCTGCTCGCCGCCGAGACGGTCGCCGTGGTCGCGGTCGAGTTGAAGCTGGTCGGCGAGCTGCACGAGGTCCACGGCGTCTCGCTGCCGCCCGGTGGCAGCCAGCGGGCGGTCGCCCTGGTGCACTCCTGGGCCACCCAGCGGGGGGTCAACCCGATGATGCCCGGCGTGGGGGTGGGCGCGGTGCTCGGCACCGCCGCCCGCAAGGAACTGCGGGACACGCTGCTGCGGCGCTTCGGACGCAACCTCACCACGCTCGGGCCGTTCCTCACCGGCGCCGCGGTGGCGAGCTTCCTCAACCGCCGGGCCACCCGGTCCATGGCCGACCAGCTCCAGGTGGACCTGCGCCGGCGGGGCATCGCCCGGCCGGCCCCACCGCCCGCCCTGCCCGGCCCGCCGACCGGCACCTGACCGGCCCGCGTGCCGCTGCCGTCAGCCCTGCTCGCCGGCCGTGCGGTCGGCACGGGGTCGGGCGTCCCGGGCGGTCAGCACCGCCTCGGCCAGCTCGACCGGATGCCGGGTGCTCACCACCCAGAACGGGGTCGGGTCGGCCGGATCGTCGAGCACCACCTGCACGGCGCCGCCGATCCACGGCCGCTGCACGACGAACGCGAGCGGGTCCGCGCCCACCCCGAGCACCTCACGCCGACCGGCCGCGTCCAGCGGCACGACGTCCGCCACGAAGCGCACCGGCAGCCGGGCGTCGTCCACCCGCAGCTCGGAGTCGGCGACCGCGACCCGGATCCGGCCCAGCCACCACAGCCCGGCGGCGGTGGCCGGCAGCAGCACCGCGAACGGCAGCCAGGCGCGGAGGCCGCCGGCGCCCATCCAGATCTCGACGGCCAGCAGCGCGGCTGCCAGCAGGCCGACCAGCCACAGCCACCAGGGCAGGTCGAGCCGTTCGGCGTACGCCGTGCGGGCCGCGACCGGCGGCTGACCGGCGGACGGAGAGGGCGACATGCTCACTCCTGCGAGGGTACGGCGCACGGCGGGCCGGGGAACCGGCAGGATGGCAGGGTCACCCCGTGAACCGGACGGAAGAGGGGACTCGTGACCGACGTCGTACCCGTGCCCGTACAGCTGCTCGACGCCGAGCTGCCGCTGCCCGCGTACTCCCATCCCGGCGACGCCGGGGCCGACCTGGTGGCCGCCGCGGACGTGGAGTTGCCGCCCGGCGGCCGGGCGCTGGTGCCCACCGGCGTGGCCATCGCGCTGCCGGAGGGGTACGTGGGCCTGGTCCATCCCCGCTCCGGCCTGGCGGCCAGGCTCGGCGTGACGGTGCTCAACGCGCCCGGTACGGTCGACGCCGGCTACCGGGGTGAGATCCTGGTCAACCTGATCAACCATGATCGGGAGACGCCGGCGAAGATCTCCCGCGGCGACCGGATCGCGCAGCTCGTGGTCCAGCGGGTCGCGCGGGCGCTCTTCGAGCCGGTGACCGAGCTGCCCGGGTCCCAGCGCGGCACCGGTGGGCACGGCTCCACCGGTGGACACGCCGGGCTGGTGCCGTCGCCGGCGGGCCAGGAGCGCGGCGAGCAGCGGCGCAACGAGCCGGGCCGCGGGCGGACGGAAGAGGTGTCAGGGTGAGTGCGAACAGCGGAGGGCGGGCGCAGTGATCTTCTCCCGAAAGCGGGCGGATGCCGGACGGCACACCCGTGACGAGCGGAGCGCCGGGGTCGGCGACCAGGCCGTCGAGGAGTCGACGCCGACGCTGGAGCGCGGCCCGTACGACATCTCCGAGGTCAACGACGACGTGCAGCGGCTCGACCTCGGCAGCCTGCACATCCCGGCGGTCGCCGAGGTGGAGGTGCGGGTGCAGGCCGACCCGCAGGGCGTGGTCCAGCAGGTGGTGCTGGTGCACGGGGAGAACGCGCTGCAACTCGGCGTCTTCGCCGCCCCCCGCTCCGAGGGGATCTGGGGCGAGGTGCGCGAGGAGATCCGCCAGTCGCTGCTCCGCGACGGCGCCAGCGCCCAGGAGGTCGACGGCGAGTACGGCGTCGAGCTGCACGCCCAGGTGCACACCGCGGACGGCCCGACCAACCTGCGGTTCGTCGGCATCGACGGGCCGCGCTGGATGGTCCGCGGCGTCTTCCAGGGCCCGGTGGCCGTCGACCCGGCCACCGCCGGGCCGCTCGCCGAGTGCCTGGACGGCCTGGTGGTCGACCGGGGCCAGGAGGCGAAGCCGGTCCGCGAGCCGCTGCCGCTGCGGCTGCCCCGGGAGATCGCCGACCAGGCCGGGGACGAGTCCGCCGCCGCCGAGGCGCGCCAGGCCTGACCCCCACGCACCGGCCCGCCGGAACCGACCCCGTCGGCGTACGCTGGCGGCACGGTTCCGGCGTCGCCGGGGCCGGGCCAGTGTCGGCCGGAACCGGTGAGCGTGGAGAGGGTGACGCGGAGGTCATGATGACCGACGAGAGCCGGGTGTCGCTGCGGCGCATCCTGCAACGGCTCACCGCCAGCGAGGCCGAGATCGACGCGCAGGAGCTGCGGCGGGAGAGCGCCGAGTGCGGGGGTGTCCCGGCCCAGCAGTGCTCCCGGGGTCAGGTGGTCTCGGTCGCCGGCCGGCTGCGCACCGTGGTCTACACGCCGCGGACCAACCTGCCCACCCTCGAGGCCGACCTGTACGACGGCAGTGACGTCGTCACCCTGGTCTGGCTGGGCCGGCGGCACATCGCCGGGATCGAGCCGGGGCGGCACCTGACCGCGCGCGGCCGGGTCGCGATGCGCGACGACCGCAAGGTCATCTACAACCCCTACTACGAGCTGGACTCGCCGAAGTGACGGCGTTGCGGACGGAAGGCCGGCGATGACGACGGGACAGCACCGGGCGGCACAGCCGGAGACCGGCCCCCCGGACGACGAGCGGCTGCCGACGATCGCCGAGCAGATGGCCGACCAGCTCGGCGGCTGGCGGGGGCTCGTCGAGTCCAGCATCCCCGTGGTGGTCTTCGTCGTCGCCAACATCATCGGCGAGCTGCGGCCCGCGGTGATCGCCTCGGTGGCCGTCGCGGTGCTGATCGCCGTGCTGCGGCTGGCCCAGCGCCGGCCGATCCGGCACGCCGTCAACGGGCTGTTCGGCGTCGGCGTCGGTGCGGCGATCGCCTGGCGTACCGGCAACGAGCGGGACTTCTACCTCCCCGGCATCCTCTACGGCATCGGCTACGGCGTCGCGCTGCTGATCTCGGCGGCCATCCGGCAGCCGCTGGTGGGCTGGATCTGGTCGGTGCTGGTCGCCAAGGGCCGCGCGGAGTGGCGGGACGACCCGAAGCTGGTGCGCACCTTCACCCAGCTGACCGTGCTCTGGGGCGTGGTCTGGCTGGCCAAGGTGGGCGTGCAGGCCGGGCTCTACCTGGCCCACCAGGACACCGCGCTGGGCGTGGCCCGGCTGGCGCTGGGCTACCCGCCGTACGCGCTGCTGCTGCTGATCACGGTCTGGACGGTGCGCCGGGTCACCCGGGAGTCGCAACCGACCCCGTTGCCCGGCGCCTGACCACAGCGCCGGGCCGTCCGGTGACGGCTCAGCGTGAGCCGCGGGTCCGCTCGACGCTGTCCGGGCCGAGGATCACCGCGCGGACCTCGTCCTCCACCTCGGCGGTGCAGACGAAGACCAACTCGTCGCCGGCCTCGATCGGGTCGTCCGGGCTGGGCACCAGGACCCGCTTGCCCCGCAGGATCGCCACCAGCGCGGAGTCGCGGGGCAGCGGCACGGCGTGGATCGGCTGACCGACGTACGGCGCGGTCGGCGGGAGGGTGATCTCGACAAGGTTCGCCTCGCCCTGCCGGAAGGTCATCAACCGGACCAGGTCGCCGACGGTGACCGCCTCCTCGACCAGCGCGGCCATCACCCGCGGCTTGCTCACCGCGACGTCCACGCCCCACTGGTCGGTGAACAGCCACTCGTTCTCGGCCCGGTTGACGCGGGCCACCACGCGGGGCACCGCGAACTCGGTCTTGGCCAGCAGTGACACCACCAGGTTGACCTTGTCGTCGCCGGTGGCCGCGACCACCACGTCGCAGCCGGCGACGTTGGCCTCCTCCAGGCTGGTCAGCTCGCAGGCGTCGGCGAGCACCCACTCGGCGGCCGGCACCCGCTCCGGGCGCAGCATCTTGGGCTGGCGCTCGATCAGCATCACCTGGTGGCCGTTCTCGATCAGCTCCTGGGCGATCGAGCGGCCCACGTTGCCGGCGCCCGCGATGGCGATCCGCATGGCTCAGTGCCCCCCTTCCGGCGGCGTCGCCGCCACCGACGTGACCGTCCCCACGATGTCGTCGCTGACCAGCATGAACACCTGGTCACCCTCCTGTACGACGGTGGAGGTGGTGGGCAGCGTGCCGATGCCGAAGCGGATCAGGTAGGCCACCCGTGCCCCGGACGCCTCCTCCAGCGTGCGCACCGGCCGGCCGATCCACTCCTTGTGCAGCGGGACCTCGACGATCGACACGGTGCTCGTGGGGTCGCGGAAGATCTCCACGTTGCCCTCCGGCACCAGGTGCCGCAGCATCCGGTCGGCCGTCCAGCGCACCGTCGCCACGGTGGGGATGCCCAGCCGCTCGTAGACCTGCGCCCGGCGCTGGTCGTAGATCCGGGCGGCGACCCGGGACACGCCGAACGTCTCCCGCGCCAGTCGGGCCGAGATGATGTTGGAGTTATCGCCGCTGGAGACGGCCGCGAAGGCGTCCGCCCGCTCGATGCCGGCCTGCCGCAGCACGTCGCCGTCGAAGCCCGCCCCGGTCACCGTGATCCCGGCGAAGTCGGGGCCGAGCCGGCGGAAGGCGTCGGCGTCCTGGTCGATCACCGCCACCGAGTGCCCCCGGGACTCCAGGCTGTGGGCGAGGGTCGACCCGACCCGGCCACATCCCATGATCACGACGTGCACGCTGTCCCTCCCAAGGTGCGTACCGCTCCCGCTGCCGGTGGCCCTTCGAGTGCGAGCCTGCCACGTCCGGGTCGGGAGCGGGGACCGACCGTACCCCGTCGCGCTGGCGGGCGATGATCGCCCACCCCCGCGTTCCCGCCGTGGTGGTCGTACCCTTGGCGTTCGTGGCCAGTCCCACCTCGCTGTTGAAGCGGCTTCTCCTCGGTCGACCGTTCCGGTCCGACCGGCTTCAGCACACCCTCCTGCCGAAGCGCATCGCGCTGCCCGTGTTCGCGTCCGACGCGCTGTCCAGCGTCGCGTACGCGCCCGACGAGATCCTGTTGACCCTCTCCATCGCCGGAGCCTCCGCGTACGTCTTCTCGCCGTGGATCGCCCTCGCGGTGGTCGTGGTCATGCTGACCGTGGTCGCCAGCTACCGGCAGAACGTGCACGCCTACCCCTCCGGGGGCGGGGACTACGAGGTGGCCACGGTCAACCTGGGCCCGAAGTTCGGCGTCGGCGTGGCCAGCGCCCTGCTGGTCGACTACGTGCTCACCGTGGCGGTGTCGGTCTCCTCCGGGGTGGCGAACCTCGGCTCGGTGGTGCCGTTCGTGGCCACCCACAAGGTCATGATCGCGGTGACGGCGGTGGTGCTGCTGAGCGCCGTGAACCTGCGCGGCCTGCGCGAGTCGGGCACCGCGTTCGCCATCCCCACCTACGGGTTCGTGATCGTGATGGGCGGGATGCTGCTCACCGGGTTGGTCCGGGTCTTCGTGCTGGGCGACGAACTCCGCGCGCCGAGCGCCGATCTGGTGATCCAGGCCGAGCACAGCGTGACCGGTTTCGCGCTGATCTTCCTGCTGCTGCGGACGTTCAGCTCGGGCGCCGCCGCGCTCACCGGAGTCGAGGCGATCTCCAACGGGGTGCCGGCGTTCAAGGCGCCGAAGAGCCGCAACGCCGCCACCACCCTGCTGCTCCTGGGCGCGATCTCGGTGAGCATGCTGGTCGGGATCATCTGGCTGGCCCGGCTGACCCACCTGCAGTTCGTCGAGGACCCGGCCCTCCAGATCGTCTCCGGCCCCGAGGGGTACGTGCAGAAGACCGTCACCACCCAGCTCGGCGAGACGGTCTTCGGCTCCGGGTCGATCCTGCTCTACGTGGTCGCCGGGGTGACCGCCCTGATCCTGTTCCTGGCCGCGAACACCGCGTTCAACGGCTTCCCGGTGCTCGGCTCGATCCTCGCGCAGGACCGTTACCTGCCCCGGCAGTTCCACACCCGCGGCGACCGGCTGGCCTTCTCCAACGGCATCGTCTTCCTCGCCCTCTTCGCGATCGTGCTGATCGTCGGCTTCCAGGCCGAGGTGACCCGGCTCATCCAGCTCTACATCGTCGGGGTCTTCGTCTCGTTCACCGTCTCCCAGGTCGGCATGATCCGACACTGGAACCGGCGTCTGCGGACCGAGCGGGATCCGGAGGCGCGCCGCCGGATGCACCGGTCCCGGGCCATCAACACGTTCGGCGCCGGCCTGACCGGCACGGTGCTGGTGATCGTCCTGGTCACCAAGTTCCTGCTCGGCGCCTGGATCGCGATCGCCGCGATGGCGGTGATCTACCTGCTGATGCTGGCCATCCGTGGGCACTACGACCGGGTCGCCCGGGAGTTGACCCCGCCGGACGAGGGCCGCGCCGTGCTGCCCGCCCGCAACCACGCGATCGTGCTGGTCAGCAAGCTGCACCAGCCGACCCTGCGGGCCATCGCGTACGCCCGGGCCACCCGGCCGGACACGCTGACCGCGGTGACCGTCAACGTGGACGAGAAGGACACCCGGGACCTGCAGGGGGAGTGGGAACGGCGGGAGATGGCCATCCCGCTCACCGTGATCGACTCGCCGTACCGGGAGATCACCCGGCCGATCCTGGACTTCGTCGCCTCCACCCGCCGCCAGTCACCCCGGGACGTGGTCACCGTCTTCATCCCGGAGTACGTGGTCGGGCGCTGGTGGGAGAACCTGCTGCACAACCAGAGCGCGCTGCGCCTCAAGGGCCGGCTGCTCTTCGAACCGGGGGTGATGGTCGTCAGCGTCCCGTGGCAGCTCGCCTCGACCGCGAGCAAGAACCTGGACCGGTTGGACGCCACGCTGTCCCGGACCCCGGCTCGCGGGCCACGGGTGGCACCCCACGGCACCCCGCCGCCGGGCGTCCCGCCGGTGGTCTCCACGCCGCAAGGCCAAAGCGGTCCGGTCGACAGCGGCCCGGTCGGGACCGGCCGTGACTGAGCCGGACGTGCCCGCCGTGCCGCTGCCGGCGGAGCGTGGCCTGGTCGAGGTGGAGCTGGTCGAGCTGACCGTCGACGCGGTCGCCCCCGGCGGGCACTGCGTGGCCCGGGTGGACGGGCAGGTCGTCTTCGTCCGGCACGCGCTCCCCGGCGAGCGGGTGATCGCCGAGGTCACCGAGGTGCACCGGGGGTTCGCCCGGGCCGACGCGGTGACCGTGCTGGAAGCCTCACCGGACCGGGTCGAGCCGCCCTGCCCGTACGCGAAGCCGGGCGCCTGCGGTGGCTGCGACCTGCAACACGTCGCCCCGGACGCGCAGCTGGCCTGGAAGACCGCCGTGGTGCGCGAGCAGCTGGTCCGCCTCGGCGGGCTGAGCGACGCCGAGCTGGACGAGCTCGGCGTCCGGGTCGAGGCGCTGCCCGGCGGGCCGCTGGGCTGGCGGTCCCGGGTCCGCTACGCCGTGGACGCCGCCGACCGGGCCGGCCTGCTCAAGCACCGCTCGCACGAGGTGGTGCCGATCGACTACTGCCGGATCGCCCACCCGGCCATCCAGCAGCTTCCGGTGCTCACCCCGACGGGCGCGAGCTGGCCGGCGGCCGAGGCGGTGGAGACCGTCGCCAGCACCGGCGGGGACGTGACCGTCGCGCAGGTCCGCGACGGTGTGGCCACCCCGGTGAGCGGGCCGACCGTGGTCCGCGAGGTGGCCGCCGGGCGGTCCTGGACGCTGCCCGCGTCCGCCTTCTGGCAGGTGCACCCGGCGGCGGCCGACACCCTGTCCGCGGCCGTGCTGGAGCTGCTCGACCCCCAACCGGGTGAGCTGGCCTGGGACCTGTACGGCGGCGCCGGGCTGTTCGCCGCCGGGCTGGCCGCCCGGGTCGGGGAGACCGGCCGGGTGACCCTCGTGGAGGCGGCGCCGCAGGGCGTCGCCGCCGCCCGGGAGAACCTGGCCGACCTGCCCCGGGTCGAGGTGGTGTCGGCACGCGTGGAGACGTCGCTGGCCCGCCGGCGCATCACCGGCCCGGTCGACGTGGTGGTCCTCGACCCGCCGCGCTCCGGGGCGGGCGCCCCGGTGGTCCGCGCGCTGGCCGCCGCCGGTCCGCGCGCCGTGGCGTACGTGGCCTGCGACCCGGCCGCCTTCGCCCGGGACGTGCGCACCTTCGCCGAGCTCGGCTGGCGGCTGACGGCGCTGCGCGGCTTCGACCTGTTCCCGATGACGCAGCACGTCGAGCTGGTCGGGCTGCTGCTCCCGCCGGCCGCGCGTTAGCAGGAGGCCCTTCTCTCATGCGGATCGTCGGTTTGATGTCGGGGACGTCGTACGACGGGGTGGACGTGGTGGCGGCGGAGTTCACCGCCGAGGGGGACACCCTGTGGCTGCGCCCGCTGGGGCACCGCGGCCTGGACCACGACGAGCGGCTGCGCGCCGAGATCGCCGCGGTGCTGCCGCCGACGGCCACCACGATCGAGGCGGTCTGCCGGCTCGACAACCTCCTCGGCGAGGTCTTCGCCGACGCGGCGGCGGTCGGCCTGGAGCTGGCCGGCGGGCGGGTCGACGCGGTGGTGTCGCCCGGCCAGACGGTCTTCCACTGGGTCGCCGACGGGGTGGTCCGGGGGACGCTGCAACTGGGCGCGGTGGCCCGGGTGGCCGCCCGGGTCGGCGTACCGGTGCTCAGCGACCTCCGCTCGGCGGACATCGCTCTCGGCGGGCAGGGCGCGCCGCTGGTGCCGGCCTTCGACGCGTTGCTGCTGGACCCGGCCGACGGCGCCGCGCCGCGCGCGGCGCTGAACCTCGGCGGCATCGCCAACCTCACCGTGGTCGCGCCGAACGCGCCCGTCCTCGGGTACGACGTGGGCCCGGCCAACGCCCTGCTGGACGCGGCGGCCCGGCGCTTCCTCGACCGGCCGTGCGACCTCGACGGCGCGCGGGCGGCGGCCGGCCGGGTGCACCCGGGGCTGCTCGCCGACCTGCTGAACGAGCCGTACTACGCGGCGCCGCCGCCGAAGTCCACCGGCAAGGAGCTGTTCCACGCCGGGTACCTGGACCGGCGGCTGGCCGCGCTCGGTGAGCCGGTGCCGGTGGACGACCTGCTGGCCACACTGACCGAGCTGACCGCTCGGGTGGTGGCCGCCGAGTGCGACCGGCACGGCGTGGTCGAGGTGGTGGCCGCCGGCGGCGGTGTGCGCAACCCCACCCTGCTGGGCCGGCTCGCCGCGCTGGGCGCCGGCCGGTGGCGGCTGCGCGGCACCGACGAGCTGGGCGTGCCCGCGCAGGCCAAGGAGGCGTACGCCTTCGCGCTGCTCGGCTGGCTGTCCTGGCACGGCCTGCCGGGGGCGATCCCGTCGGTGACCGGCGCCACCCGGGGCGCGGTGCTCGGCTCCTGGACCCCGGCCGGACCGGCGTACCCCGGCACGCCGGTCGAACCGCCGCGCCGGCTGCGGATCCGGGCCTGACCAGGCGCGCGGCCGGTCGGCGGGTTACCGGGCCGGTCGGCGTCTGACCGGGCGCTCAGCCGGTGGGTGACGGCCGGGACCGGGCGCGCGGTGCTCGGGCCGGGCTGCGGAGTACCGGCGGGCCGATAGACTCTGCGGTCATGAGCGTTGAAGAGGACACGGCCAACCACGGTCGGCTGCTGGGGACGGTGCGCGGTCCGCAGGACGTCAAGCGGATGTCCGGCGAGGAACTGGACGTTCTCGCCGCCGAGATCCGGGACTTCCTGATCGCCAAGGTCTCCCGCACCGGCGGGCACGTCGGGCCCAACCTCGGTGTGGTCGAGCTGACGCTGGCCATGCACCGCGTCTTCGACTCCCCCCGCGACCGGCTCCTGTTCGACACCGGCCACCAGTCGTACGTGCACAAGATCCTCACCGGGCGCCAGGCCGGCTTCGACAAGCTCCGCCAGCGTGGTGGCCTCTCCGGCTACCCCAGCCAGGCCGAGAGCGAGCACGACCTGATCGAGAACTCGCACGCCTCCACCGCGCTCTCCTACGCCGACGGCCTGGCCAAGGCGTACGCCCTGCGGGGTGAGGCGCGCAGCGTCGTGGCCGTGGTCGGCGACGGCGCGCTCACCGGCGGCATGTGCTGGGAGGCGTTGAACAACATCGCCACCGCCGGCAACTCGCTGGTCATCGTGGTCAACGACAACGGCCGGTCCTACTCGCCCACCATCGGCGGCCTGGCCGACCACCTCTCCTCGCTGCGGCTCAACCCGGGCTACGAGAAGGTCCTCGACACGGTCAAGGACGCCCTCGGCTCCACCCCGCTGGTCGGCAAGCCGATGTACGAGGTGCTGCACGCGGTCAAGAAGGGCATCAAGGACGCGGTCGCCCCGCAGGCCATGTTCGAGGACCTCGGCATCAAGTACGTCGGCCCGGTGGACGGGCACGACGTGGCGGCGGTCGAGTCGGCGCTGCGCGCGGCGAAGAACTTCGGCGGCCCGGTGATCGTGCACGCGGTCACCCGCAAGGGGTACGGCTACCGCCCCGCCGAGGAGGACGAGGCGGACTGCCTGCACGGTCCGGGCAGCGCCTTCGACGTGGAGACCGGCGCGCTGCTGGCCGCCCCCTCGGTGAAGTGGACCCACGTCTTCGCCGACGAGCTGCTGGCCGTCGCCGACGAGCGTCCGGACGTCGTGGGCATCACCGCCGCGATGGCCGAGCCGACCGGCATCGCCAAGCTGGCCCGCAAGTACCCCGAGCGGGTGTACGACGTCGGCATTGCCGAGCAGCACGCCGCCACCTCGGCGGCCGGGCTGGCGCTGGGCGGCCTGCACCCGGTGGTCGCCGTCTACGCCACGTTCCTCAACCGCGCCTTCGACCAGGTCCTGCTGGACGTGGCGATGCACAAGCTGCCGGTGACCTTCGTGCTGGACCGGGCGGGCATCACCGGCCCGGACGGGCCCAGCCACTACGGCATCTGGGACATGTCGGTCTTCGGGGTGGTGCCGGGGCTGCGGATCGCCGCTCCCCGGGACGCCGCGACGCTGCGCGAGGAGCTGCGCGAGGCGCTGGCCGTCAACGACGGCCCGACCGTGGTGCGCTTCCCGACCGGAGCGGTCGCCGCGGACCTGCCGGCGCTGCGCCGCGTCGGCCCGGTCGACGTGCTGGCCGAGTCGGCCCGCACCGACGTGCTGCTGGTCGCCGTCGGCTCCTTCGGCCACCTGGGCATGGAGGTGGCCGCACGGGTCGCCGAGCAGGGCTACGGCGTCACCGTCGTCGACCCCCGGTGGGTCCGCCCGGTCCCGGCCGAGCTGGTCGAGCTCGCCGCCGGCCACCGGCTCGTGGTCAGCGTCGAGGACGGCGTCCGGGTCGGTGGCGTGGGCGACGCGCTCGGCCAGGCGATGCGCGACGCCGACGTCCGGGTGCCGCTCAAGGACCTGGGCGTGCCGGCCGACTGGCACCCGCACGGCACCCGCGCCCAGATCCTCGCCGACCTGGGCCTGACCGCGCAGGACGTGGCCCGGAACGTCACCGGGTGGATCTCCGGCCTGGACGCCACCCCGGACCGCCTGACCCCGACCAACGCTCCAGCCCAGAACTGACCCGTACCGCGACGGCGGGCGCCCCCGAGGGGACGCCCGCCGTCGCGCGTCTAGCGGGGGGTGATCGAGCGGTAGTGGGTCTTGTCGGTGTTGGCCAGGCTGAAGGTCTGGCTGCGCGACGGCTCGGGGACGACGACCAGGCCGGGGCGTTCGACCAGCAGCGGGGTGCCCGGCGGGACCGACAGCGAGCTGTCCCGGGTGGCTCGCCAGCTGAGCACCACCAGCGGCTGGCCGGGCACCGGTAGCTGGTAGGTCTGCAACGGGGTGGCCCGGTCGGCGGGCGAGACCACGGGCGCGCTCCCGTCGGCCGGTCGGTAGACCACCGCGGTCATCGTGCCCGCGTCGGTGTCCCAGCTGAGCTGTTGCAACTCGGCCGGCTCGCCGCCACCGAGGGCGACCTCGCCGAGCGAGCGGACCGTGAGCTTCGCCATCGGCCAGGACGTCGGCACCGACCGCGGCGCGTCCCGATCGCCGATCCGGCGCGGAATGCTGCCGAACGGGCCCCGGTCGCCGGCCAGCACGCACGTGTCCAGGCCGGTGAGCGCCCGGCGGCCCGTGCCGGACTCGTCGCGTACCAGCGGGTAGCGCGGATCGGCGGTGCCGGTGCCCAGGTCGAGCAACCGGTCGGCGGCCCGCCCTCGGGGCAGCGACTCGGTGGCCCGGAGGGTCGCGGTCACCGGGACCGCCGTGCAGGCCGGCACGTCGACCGGCGCGCTGAGGCCGTCGGCGACGGTCAGCGCCCGGCCCTGGGGCCCGAGCAGCCGCTGCACCCGGGCGGAGACCAGGTAGCGCCGGCCGCCGGCGGTCTGCACCGGCAGCACGTCGGAGTAGACCAGGTAGCCGGGGTCGGTGTACTCGGTGGCGCGGGTGATCGCGTACCGGTCGCCGTCGCGGGTGAGTTGCAGCAGCCAGGAGGCGCTCTCGCCGGGCACGTCGGCGGCGACCAGCGCCACCGGTGCGCCGTCGACCCGGCCGGAGAAGAGGATGCCGGACGAGGGCAGGTGCGCCCGGTCGTCGGCAGGTGACCGCCAGTCGCGTACCGCGTCGGTGACCGCCGTCGTCGTCGCGGCGTCGCCGGACAGGTCGCCGCGGGGTGGCCACACCGCCAGCGAGCCGTCCAGGCTGTCGTACCCGACCCGCAGGTCCTGCGGCTTCCGGTCGGCGACCGGACCACACGCCGTGCCGGCCAGCAGGGCGCTCAGCAGGACGGTGAGCGCCCTGCCGTGTCGGCGGCCTGGAGTCACCTGATCCGTCCCCGATCGCCTCGTCGTCGCTGTCGGAAAGCGCCATAGTACGAGATGTCCGGCGCAGCGCCTCAGGTGGCCGCCGACCAACCCACCACAGTGGACATCACCGGGGCTTTAGTGCCCTTTCGTCGCTCCGGTAGACTCCGCCGACTGTGACGCCTGCCGAGTCCCGCGCCCTGTCCGCGCCGCACCGGGAGGCGGCGGCCCGCCCCGACGAGACAGTGAGCCGGCACACGCCGGTCGATCCGGCCGTCGCCTCGGTCGCACCCGCCAGGGTCCCCGACGTCGCCGGGCCCGCGCTGCCCGGACCGGCCGCGCCAGCCGAGGTCGGTACGGACGACGACGCGGGCTCCGCGGTGAAGGCGCCGGCCGGGACGCGGCGACGCTGGTGGACGGGGTGGACGCGGCGGCGGCAGAACCTGGCTGTGGGCGTGCTGTTCCTGCTCGCCGCGCTCTGGGTGACCAGCCGCATCTGGCTGGACCCGGCCGGACGGGTGGCCTCGCTCTACACCGGCGACCCGGCCCAGGTGCAGTTCTTCCTCGCCCACTCGGTACGGGTGGTGCTGCACGGCGAGTACCCGTTCTACACCGAGCAGTTCAACTACCCCGACGGCGTCAACCTGATGGCCAACACCGCCGTGCTGGCGCTCGGCATCCCGATGGTGCCGGTGACGCTGCTCTTCGGGCCGGCGGTGTCCTTCGTGGCGCTGGTGACGCTCGGCCTCGCCGGCACCGCCATGGCCTGGTACGTCGTGCTCTCCCGACACCTGGTGCGGACGCCGCTCGCCGCGGCCGTCGGCGGTTGGTTCTGCGGGTTCTCCCCGGCGATGCTCTCGCACGCCAGCTGGCACCCGAACATCATCAGCCAGTTCCTGCTGCCGTTCATCGTCTGGCGGGTGCTGGTCCTCACCCGGTCCCGCCGGCCGGTGCGCGACGGGACGTTGCTGGCGGTGCTGGTCACCGCGCAGGCGTTCATCAACGAGGAGATCCTGCTCTTCACGGCGCTGGCCTGCGGGGTGTTCCTGCTCGCGGTGCTCGCCCAGGAGCCGGCCCGCTGGTGGGCTGCCTGGCGACCGCTGGCCGCCGGCCTGGCGGCGTGCGCGCTGCTGGCCGGGGCGCTGCTCGCGTACCCGCTGTACGTGCAGTTCGCCGGGCCGATGGCGTACCACGGGCTCAGCGACGCGGTGCAGGACTACGGCAACGACATCGCCGCCTTCTTCGCCCCCGGCTCGCCCACCCTCGGCGGCAACCAGCGGGCCAACATCAACCTGGCGCCGAACTACTCCGAGGAGAACGCCTTCTTCGGCTGGAGCCTGTCGATGCTCGCCGTCGGCATCGTGGTGTGGCTGCGGCGGGAGCTGATCGTCCGGGCGCTCGCCATCACCGGCGGGTTCTTCGCCGTGCTCTCCCTCGGCGAGCGGGTCTCCTGGTGGGACCGGGAGCTGGTCGGCGGCCCCTGGCAGTGGCTGGTCCACCTGCCGCTGCTGGACGCGGTGGTGCCGACCCGCTTCGGCCTGATCACCAGCGTGGTGGTCGGTCTGCTGCTCGCGCTGGCCGTCGAGCGGGCCTGGGCGCTGCGCCCGGCCGACCGGCGTACCGTGCGGACGCTCACCGCGGCCGGCCTGGCGTTCGCGTTGCTGCCGATCGTCCCGATGCCGCTGCGGATGGTCTCCCGGCCGCCGGTGCCGCACTTCATCACCGCCGACCGCTGGCGGGCGTACGTGGGCCCGGACCAGACGCTGGTGCCGGTCCCGGTGCCCAGCATGGGCAACACGCACGGCATGCGCTGGGCGGCGTCCACCAACCTCGACTTCAAGATCCCCGGCGGCTACTTCCTCGCCCCCCGCAACGGCAACACGGGTGACCCGGGCCGGTTCGGCGGCCGCCCCAGCGGGGTGGGCCAACTGCTGGAGGAGGTGGCGACCACCGGCCGGACGCCGAAGCTGGACGACCGGCAGCGCCGCCGCTTCATGGACGAGCTGCGACACTGGCGGGCGGCGATCCTGGTGCTGCCGCTGCGGCAGCAGAACGCCGAGCCGCTGCGGCGTACCGTCGAGGAACTGGTCGGTCCCGGTCGCCAGGAGCTGGACGTCTGGGTGTGGGACGTCCGGACGCTGACCGACCGCTCGGTCTGATGGCCACCGGGACTGCCTCCTCGGCGACGGCGGACCCGGCGGAGGCGGTCACGGCGACGCCCCGCCGGTCCCGGCGCGCCTGGCTCCCCGACGCGCTGGTGGTGGCGGGCTACCTCGGTCTGGCCGTGCTGCTGACCAGCGGTCAGTGGCGTCATCCCGGGCGGCTGTTCCACCAGGCGGGCGACCAGGTCCTCTTCGAGTGGATGCTGGCCCGCGCGGCTCGCGCGGTGACGGAGGGGGAGAACCCGCTCTACAGCACCGCGCTGAACGCGCCGGACGGGGTCAACCTGATGGCGAACACCTCGGTGCTCGGCCTGGGTGTCCCGCTGGCCCCGGTGACCCTGCTCCTCGGCTCGCAGGCGGCGTTCTGCGTGGCGGTCGTCTGCTGCCTCGCCGGCACCGCGACGGCCTGGTACGCGCTGCTGCGGCGCCGGCTGGTCACCGGCCGGTCCGCGGCGGCGATCGGCGGGCTGGTCTGTGGCTTCGCCCCCGGCATGGTCGCCCAGGCGGGAGCGCACCTGCACGTGGCCGCCCAGTTCCTGGTGCCCGCGATCCTGGCCCTGGTGTTCCGGCCCGGGCGGGCTTCCGGCGGGGTGTGGCGGCCCGGCGTCGGTCTCGGGCTGCTGCTCGTCTGGCAGGTCTTCATCGGCGAGGAGGTGCTGGTCTTCCTGGCGCTCGCCGCCGGGGTGTTCGCCCTCGGTTACGCGCTGGCTGACCGGGTGGCGGCCCGGCGGGTCGCGCCGGCCCTGTTCGGCCGGCTCGGGGTGGCGGCCGTCGTGGCGACGGTGCTGCTGGCGTACCCGCTGTGGTTCCAGTTCCACGGCCCGCAGCACTACTCGGGGATGGCGTTCGCCGCGCACGGTTTCCAGCTGGACGCGGCCTCGTACACCGCGTCGGCCCGGCAGACCGTGCTCGGTGACGACTGGCTGCCGGGGCTGCTCTCGCCGAACCCGACCGAGGAGAACTCGTTCTTCGGGCCGGGGCTGCTGGTGCTCGCCGTGGTGATCGTGATCTGGCTGTGGCGACGGCCGCTGGTCCGTGCGCTGGCCGGCTGCGGAGCGGTCTTCGCCCTGCTGTCGCTCGGCACCGAGCTGCGGGTGGACGGCACGGCCACCGGCGTCCCGGGGCCGTACCGGCTGGTCGCCGGGCTGCCGCTGCTCGACCTCGCGGTCCCGGCGCGGTTCGCGCTGGTCTGCGTGCCGGTGCTGGGCGTGCTGACGGCGCTCTCCCTGGACCGGGTCCGGGAGGTGCGTCGGCAGCCGACCGCGCCGGGGCTGCCGGTGCGTCTGTTGTGGACCGGCGCGGTGGCCGCCGCGCTGCTGCCCCTGGTCCCGACGCCGATCCGGGCGGTGCCGGTGGCGCCGGTGCCGACGTTCGTCGCCGACGGCGGGTGGCGGCCGCTGGTGCCACCCGGCCGGACCGTGGTCGCGGTGCCCCCGGTCACCGGCGCCGCGCTGAGCCCGGTGATGCTCTGGTCCGCCCGCACGGGGCTGGCGTTCCGCGCGCCGGGCGGGTACTTCATCGGCCCGACGGGCCCGGACGACCCGGCGGCGCGCTGGGGTGCGCCCGACCGGCCCACGGCCGTGCTGCTGCGCCGCGTCGCCGAGACCGGCGCGGTGCCCGTCCTCACCGACGCCGACCGCCGGCAGGCCGTCGAGGACCTGCGGCACTGGCGCGCCGCGCTGGTGGTGCTCGGCCGGTTGGCGCACCCCGAACCGGTCCGCCGGACGGTCGAGGAGCTGCTCGGCCCCGGCCGGCCGGTCGACGGAGGGTGGGTGTGGGACGTTCGGGACCAGGTCGGCTGACCCGCCGGCACAGCGGCTGACCCGCCGGCACAGCGGCTGACCAGCCGACCAACGGCTAACTAGCCCACCAGCGCGCGGACGTCCCAGACCCAGACGTCGTCGACCCGCTGCGGCGGCCCGATCAGGGCGGTGACCAGCTCGCGGAGCACCGCCTCGCGCGGATGGGCCCCGAGCACCACCACCGACGCCCGCCAGAACCGCAGGTCCTCGACGGCCTGGCGGCGGTTCTCGTCGGTGAGCGCGGGGACGGCGCCGGCGTCCATCGTGGAGTAGATGAGGCTGCTCGTCGGCCGGTTCGGCGCGCCGAAGACCCCCTCGCCCACCTCGTTCGGGCCGATGAAGTAGCCGCCCGGGACGGGGAACTGCTGGCCGGTCAACGCGTTCCAGCGCAGCGTGGGCAGGCCGTGCACGTTACTGGGGATCGGCACCGGCACCAGCGTCCGGCCCGCCGGCACGTACGGTCGCCAGCCACCGGCGGTGATGAAGTGCGGCGGTGGGTCCACCGGCTGGGCCGGCAGCGGCCGGGGGAAGAGCGGCAGCAGGGCGAGGGCGACCGCCGCGTACCCCACCGGGCGCAACCACCGCCGGCCCGACGCCAGCGGTGCCGGCGCCTCGCCGGGCGTCGTCGAGGTTGGCTCGCCGGCGCGCGGAGCCGGCACCCGGGCCCGGTCGGTCACCGGGCGGCCCTGGCGGGACGCGGCGTCCCAGATCAGCGCGAGCAGCACGCCCACCGCGGCGGCCACCACCAGGGTCAGCCGGGTCGGCATCATCATCTCGACCAGTGGCAGGTCGTCCGGCACGTACGACCACGGGCCGCGCACGTCGGTCTCCACGCCGTTGAAGCGCACCACCGGCCCGATCGCGGCCACGGTGAAGACCACGATCAGCACCGCGACGATCCGGGCGGCCAGCGACCGGCGCACGAGCAGCACCAGGGCCACCACCGAGAGCAGCACCAGCGGCCAACCGAACCAGGTGTTCTGCTCGGTCATCCCGATCGTCTTCTCCACGGCCGGGTCACCGGCCCAGGTGTCCCGGGCGAAGGTGACGAAGGCGACCAGGTCCTCGCCCCAGTTGTGGAAGACGCCGCCCTGTAGGCCGCGGTAGGACTGCGGACCGTTGAACTGGAACCAGATCGGGTACGCGGCGAGCAGCAGCGCCAGCCCACCCGCGACACCGAGCCCGGCGGCGAACGGGCCGGCCTCGGCGCGCGCCGCCCGTGGCCGCTGCACGGCGTACGCCAGCACGACGACCAGGCAGGCCAACGCGGTGAGGAGCAGCATCTCCTCGTTGATGAAGATCTGGTACGCCACCAGCGCCCCGAGCACCAGCCCGTTGCGCCGCCACCGCCCGGGCTCGCCCAACCGCAGCACCCGCACCACGATCAGCGGGAGCAGGAAGTTGGACACGAAGTTGGGCTGCCCGTTGGCGTGGTGAATGATCCCCGGCGCGAAGCCGAGGAAGGCGCCGCCGACGAACGCCGCCGCCCGGGAGCGCACCAGGTACCGGGAGAGCATCCAGTACGAGGTGCCGGCGGTCGCCGCCAACGCCCCGCCCAGGTAGAGCGCGTACATCACCTGAGGGCCGAGCAGCATGGTGAGCGGGGACAACGGCAGCGTCACCCCGAGCAGCGAGGTGTTGGCCATCATGTTCACCCCGTCCGGGGCGTTCTGCCGCGCCGTGAACAGCGGGTTCTCCAGGTGCCGCACCGAGTACGCGCCATGCGCGAACAGCCACTCGAACCAACTGTGGTCGGTGGGCAGGTGCGAGGAGACCCGGCCCTGCACGTCCCCCCAGTAGTTGAGGCACACGAAGACGCCCAGCACCACATAGGCTCCGAGGGCCAGCAGGTCGGCGCGGACCGGTCGGCGTGGAGGCCGTCGTGTCGGCTCGACCTCGACGGGAACGGCGTCGGTCACGGAGTTCAGCGAGGGGTCTACCACCGGCACGGCCACGACGGGCCATCGTACAGGCGGGGATGCGTCGCTTTTGCCGGGCCGGTACGCCCAACGGTCGGTTTGCCAGGGTGGTGGCCACCGGCCGGCCGGACGCGGTGACGGGAAGGACGGTCGGTGTCGTCGATCATCGAGCTGGGCGAGGTCCGGGAGGAGCCGACGTCGTCGCCGCCCCGCCGCCCGCGGGCCGCCGGCCGCCCGCTGTGGTGGGCGGCGGTGCTGCTCTGCCGCCGCCTCGACGGCCGGACCGCGCTGTGGCGGCTGCGGCCGTGACCGGCC
>NZ_QGKR01000151.1 GCF_003172955.1 Micromonospora acroterricola
ACCGTGACGCCCCGGTGGCCGATCCGACCCTCGCCGCACCGGACCGGGGCGGCTGGCCGCTGCTGCCCGCGTACTACCTGCTGGTCGCCGCCGCTCTCGCGGTGCTGGCGCTGGTGCTCCTGCGCCCCCGCCGGGCGGCGGCCGGGGCGGAGCGCTCGTCCGGCGCCCCCGCGCCGGCACCGACGCCGACGCCGAATCCGGGCCCCTTGCCGGACAATGTCAGCCGCCTGCCGACGAACCTCAACGCCATCTACGAGCTGGGCCGGCTGGACGAGCGACTCGAACAGGAGCGCCGCCACCGGTCCTGAGGCGAACGGCGACGTCGGGCTCAGCGAGCCGGCCGGGCACCCTCACGCGGAGGGATGTCGTCCTGGTACGCCCCGACCGGCCCCGCGTAGCGGACCCCGCCCGGGTACGGCCAGGCATTGCCCGTGCAACCGTGCAGGCCCAGCGTCTGCTGCTGCATCACCGGCGCCGGCCGGCCCCGCCCCGGGCACCGCTCGTGGCCGAGGCCGAGCCGGTGCCCGACCTCGTGGTTGACCATGTACTGCCGGTAGGTGTCCAGGCCGGCGCGGTAACCCGGCACCGCCTTGATCCAGCGCGCCACGTTGAGCACCACCCGGTCGCCTCTGCGGCACGAGGTGTAGCCGTCCGGAACGTCCTGGCACAGCCGGTCGCGGGTGCCGGGGGTCGCCAGGTAGACGGTGAAGTCGGCCGGTGTGGCGGCGCCCACCCGACGCAGCCGCCAGGCGCCGCCGGCCGTCCAGCCGCGCGGGTCGTCGAGCGTCGCGGAGACCGCCGCGGCGACGTCGGCCACCGCCAGACCGCGGATGTCGCGCTCCACGGCGACCCGGTAGCGCAGCAACCGCCCACGGTTGCCGCGCGCGGGCGTCGTCTCGGCGGCGGCCACCGACCAGCGGTTGCCGCCGGTGGCGGGGTAGCTGACCTGGACGGCCGGCGAGGGCGCGGCAACCGCGCTGCCGGCGGCTCCCGCCGGTCGACCGGTCGTGACCCGCCCCGCCGAGGGCCGCCCGTCGGGGGCTGGCCCGGTCGTGGTGGGGCCGGTGGCGGGCTGCCCGGCCGCCGGCAGGCCGCAGCCGGTGAGCAGTGCCATCACCAGCAGCAGCGCCACGGAGGCGGCGTTCACCGAGCGGGTAGCCTTCGTCGACATGTCTCTCCCCTCGCGCGCCGGTCTGCGGCGCGGCAGGAGAAGAGACGAATGGCTTGGCCGAAAAGTTGATCTCGCGGACGCTCAACCTTTCGTGGCCCTCGCCCGTCCGTAACGGTGTGGCACGGGGGAGGGTTCGACGTGGGGCGGGGTGACGCGGAGTTCGTCGAGTTCGCGCGCGCGGCCTCCGCGCGGCTGGTGCACGCCGCGTTCCTGATGACCGGGGACCACCACCAGGCCGAGGACGCCGCGCAGACCGCACTGGTCCGCACCTACGCGTCCTGGTCCCGGATCCGCGACGACGACGCCTACGGCTACGCGCGCCGGATCCTGGTCAACCATCTGGTGGACGGATGGCGACGCCCGATCCGGGAGTATCCGACCGAGGAGGTCCCGGAGCAACGACGGGGCGACGTGGCCGACGAGGTGGCCACCCGCCGCTGGTTGACCGCGATCCTCGGCGCGCTCAGCCCGCGCGAGCGGGCCATCATCGTGCTGCGCTACTACTTCGACCTTCCGGAGGCGCAGGTGGCCCGGGAACTCGCCATCTCCGTCGGCACGGTCAAGAGCACCAGCTCGCGGGCCCTGGAGAAGCTGCGCAGCACCGGGCCGCGTACGGCCGACAACCAGGAGGCGTGCCGATGAGCGAGCTGGACCGGCTCCGCCACGCCATGCGGGTGACCGAGCGACCCGGGGGCGCCATCGACCTGGCCGCGGTGATGCGCGACGGGCGGCGGTTGCGTACCCGTCGCCGGGTCGCCGGGGCCGGTGTGGCGACGCTGGCGGCCGGGCTGGCCGGAGTCGTCGTCGCGGTGGTGGTCGGCGCCCTGCCGAACGACCCGGGGACGGTCGAGCGTCCGCCGCCGGTCGCCGTCGCCCCGGCGCCGCCGACCGACGGTCCTGCGACGCCGCCTGACCCGTCCGCCACCATGCCGCCGACCACGGCGGCCCGTACGGAGCCGCCGCCGTCGCCGCTGGGCGAGGTCATCGACAGCGGGGTCCGGCACGGCGCCGACCAGCGCGTGTACTACCTCGTCCGGGTGTCGGTTCCCGGTGAGCCCCGGGTGAGCATCGGGCTCGCCGCCGGCCGCCGTGCCCCGAACGGCACCCTGACCACGGACATCCTGGTCAACGACGTCGAAGGGTCCGACCGCAGTCCGGGATTCCACCAGATCGGCTACGACGAGGGGGGATCGGCGGCGCCGGTGCCCGCCTTCGGCTACTTCGTCGGCCCGGCGCACCGGATCACCGGCACCGTGGACGGCCGGCAGGTCGCTGCCCGACTGGCCCGGTGGAGCGCCGACAAGCAGGTGGTCATCTTCTGGTTCGACCCGGCCGACCTGGCCCCGGGGGATCGGCTGGACGGCATCACCGCCCGCGACGGCAGCAACCGTCGGCTGTGACGCGCTGGCGGGCGTACGGCGGCCGCTCGTTCAGGCCGGGTCGTCGAGTCGGCGTTCGATCGTCACCGTCGTTCCCTCACCGGTGGAGACCAGCCGCACGTCGCCGTAGGCGTTCATCAGCAGCGCGCCCCGACCCCGGTCCATGGCCGGCCGGCGGTCCCGCCAGGTGCCGAAGTCGCGCACCGAGATCCGGACCAGGCCGCCGCCCACCTGGAGCCGGACCCACACCTCCGGACGGCTGGGCCGCTGCGCGTGCTCGACCGCGTTGTTCATCGCCTCGGAGGCGGCGAGCAGCAGGTCCGCCAGGACGTCCGGGTCGACGTCCAGGTCGCCCAGCGCCGACCGGACGTCCCGGCGCATCGCCGCCGCCGAGGTGGGCGCGGAGGCGTACGTCCGGCTGACGTCCAGGGTGTGGTCCGGCTCATCCCGGTCGGCCCCGCTCGCGGGCGGGTCGCCGACCGGTTCGGCGCGGGCGATCCGGGCGGGAGTGCCGGCCCGACCGCCCGACGGGTCCACGGCCGGCGTCGGCCAGGTCGAGGCCACGCCCTCCACGGCCGGCGTCACGGTGGTGACCACGGTCGGTGGCGGCGTCGTCGACGTGGCGTTGGTCCGTGGTGGGGTGGCATCGGCCCGGGCCGCGTCGGCCGGAGGCACGCCGCCGGCGCGGGACCGGCGGATGGCGGCCCGGATCCGGGCGATCAGCTCGGCCGCGGCGAACGGCTTCACCAGGTAGTCGTCGGCGCCCAGGCTCAGGCCCGCCACGCTGGCCTCCCCGCTGGCCCGGGCGGAGAGCACCAGCACCGGCAGCGCCCGGGTGGACGGGTCCGCGCGCAGCCGCCGGACCAGGTCGAAGCCGTCCAGCACCGGCATCATCACGTCGGTGAGGAGCAGGTCGGGCGGGTCGCTGCGGATGGCGTCGAGGGCCTGCCGGCCGTCGGTGACGGCCCGCACCCGCCAACCCTGCCCGGTGAGCAGCCGGCTCAGGTACGCCCGCATGTCGCTGTTGTCGTCGGCCACCAGGATCCGTGCCCCGGTCAGCTCGTCCCCGGCCGGCCCGGACGCGGGCTCGGGCTCGGCGACGCCGCCGGCCGGGTCGGCCAGCCAGGTCGCCGCCCCCTGAACGGCGGCGCGGGCCGCGTCGCCCCGACCCTCGGCCGGTGATCCGGTCAGCGGAGTGTGGCGCGCCGCCGCCGACCAGGGCAGGGCCACGGTGAACGTGCTGCCGACGCCCACCTGGCTGGTCACCCGGGCCTCGCCACCCTCCAGCCGGGCCAGCTCGTGCACCAGGGCCAGGCCGATGCCGGTGCCCTCGTGACTGCGGGAGAGGGCCCCCTGCACCCGGTGGAAGCGTTCGAAGAGCTTCGGCAGCTCCTGTTCGGCGATGCCGATGCCGGTGTCCGTGACGGTGAGCCGCACCTCCTCGTCGTCGGACTCCAGGCCGACCCGGATCCGGCCGATGAACGTGTACTTCAATGCGTTGGACAGCAGGTTGGTGACGATGCGTTCCCAGTTGACCGGGTCGACCGTGACGGGCCGGGGCAGCGGCGGGCAGTCGACGTCCAGGACCAGGCCGGCCCGCTCGATGGCGGCCCGGAAGACGCCGGCCAGCTCGGCCGTGAGCGTGGCGAGATCGACCACGCGGGCGTCGCTGCGGGCCCGCCCGGCCTCCAGGCTGGAGAACGTGAGGAGGCTGTTGACCAGGGTCAGCAGGCGGGTGGCGTTGCGCCAGGCGGTCTCCACCCGCTCCTGCTGCACGGGCGCCAGTGGCGCGGAGGTGTCGGCGAGCGCGTCGGCCAGCGGGCCGAGCATGAGGGTCAACGGGGTGCGGAACTCGTGGCTGACGTTGGTGAAGAAGCTCGTCTTCACCCGGTCCAGTTCGGCCAGCGCCTCGGCCCGGCGCCGCTCCTCCTCGTACGCCCGCGCGTTGCGCACCGCCACCGAGACCTGCTGGGCCAGGAGCTGGTAGAAGGCGCGGTACGCCTCGTCGAGCCTGCGGCTGGGACTGACCCCGACCAGCAGGATGCCGAGCGGCTGGTCCTCGTCGGCCGAGGGCAGGGGCAGCGCCAGCGCGGTGTGGACCGGGTCGTCCCAGGGGCCGGCGGGCAGTGGCAGCCGGTCGGCGACCCCGGTCACCTCGGTCGCCCGGCCCTCGGCGGCGTCCGGCAGCCCCCAGGCGCGGGTGGTCGGGCTGGGGTCGGCCAGCCCGGCGGCGGCCGGCAGCGCCTCGGGCACGGTGGCCTGCCCCGGATCGCCGCCGGTCCAGGCGACCTGGCGCAGCATCGCGCCGTCGCGCAGGTAGATGGCGGCGAACGGCACGTCCAGCGGGTGGCCGCCGATCGCCTCGATCAGCCGGGCGCAGGTGGCGTCCACGTCGACGGTGCGTCCGTCGCCGCGGACGGACAGGTCGCGCAGCAGTCGCAGCCGCCGTTCGCCGACGACCTGTTCGGTGACCTCGCTGCACACGGTCAGCACGCCGACGGTGCGGCCCTCGTCGTCCCGGGCCGGCGCGTGCGAGACGCTGAAGTACGCCTCCTCGCGGTAGCCGGCCCGCTCCAGCAGCAGTTGCAGGGCGGGCACCCAGCTGGCGACCCCGGTGGCCATGGCCTCCTCGATCAGCGGGGCGAGCACGTCCCAGCCCTCGGCGAGGGTCACCCGCACGTCGCCGCCGAGCGCGGCCGGGTGCTTGTCGCCGATCAGCGCCGAGTAGGCGTCGTTGTAGAGCTGGGAGAATCTGTCGCCCCAGAGCAGCAGCATGGGGTAGCGGGAGGAGAGCACCACCCGCACCGCGGCGCGCAGGCTCTGCGGCCAGTCGGCCACCGGGCCGAGCGGGGTGCGTGTCCAGTCCAGGTCCGCCATGAGACGGCCGGTGTCACCGCCGCCGGTGAACAGGTCCGTCGTGGGTCGTGTCACGCTCGACCCGGCCCCATCGCAAAGCCCCCCGTTCCGGGCCCGACGACCCCTACTGGTGTTACCTACCCATCCTGGCACCTTCCCTCACCTGTGCCGACGTCGGCTCCCGCCGATCGTGCCGCGGGGCCGGTCCGGGCCCGGCGTAGGGAGCGATGGCGACAGAGCCGGACATTGCGCCCCCGTCGCGTCGGCCGGCCGTCCACTGGTGGAGCGGTGGCCGACGCCGATCCGGTCGGGGTTCCGGACGAACGACCGATGCCCGATACATCGAAGTCTGTAAGTGTCTCGGTAATCTCTCCAACCCCCGAGGAGCCCCCATGAGAGGCAGAACGCTGAGCGCGGGCATCGCGCTCGCCGTGTTCACCGGGATGACGGTGACGCTGGCCGCCCAGCCGGTGACCGCGTCGCCCATCGCCGCGACGGCAGCGGCCCGGCCGATCGCCGCGCCCGCCGCCGTCCTGGCGGCGCCGGACATCTCCGTCAGCAACGTCCAGGCGCACCTGACCCAGTTCAACTCCATCGCCAGCAGCAACGGCGGCAACCGGCGGGCCGGCTCGGCCGGCTACACCGCCTCGCTGACCTACGTGAAGAGCAGGCTCCAGGCGGCCGGCTACACCGTCAGCGAGCAGTACTGCTCCAGCTGCACGTACCCCTCGAACAACCTGATCGCGGAATGGCCCGGCGGCCCGGCCGACCAGGTGGTCATGTTCGGCGCCCACCTGGACGGCGTCTCGGCCGGGCCCGGCATCAACGACAACGCCACCGGCTCGTCCACCCTGCTGGAGAACGCGCTGGTGCTGGCCGGGCAGAACCCGACCATGACCAAGCGGGTGCGGTTCGCCTGGTGGACCGACGAGGAGCAGGGGCTCAACGGCTCCCGCTTCTACGTCAACTCGCTCAACGCCACCCAGCGCGGCTACATCAAGGGCTACTACAACTTCGACATGGTCGGCTCGATCAACGGCGGCTACTTCATCAACCGGGTCACCTCCACCACGGCGGCGCCGCTGAAGGCGTACTGGGACTCGCTGGGGTTGCAGCCGGAGGAGAACGTCGAGGGGCAGGGCCGCTCCGACGACTACTACTTCCAGCAGGCCGGCATCCCCACCTCCGGCTACGCCGCGGGCGCCAGCGCCCGCAAGACCAGCGCCCAGGCGGCCAAGTGGGGCGGCACCGCCAACTCGGCGTACGACCCCTGCTACCACCGGGCCTGCGACACCACGGCGAACGTCAGCGCCACCGTGCTGAACCGGGCCGCGGACGGAGTCGCGTACGCGCTGTGGCAGCTCGCCGTCGGCGGCGGCACCCCGACCAACGACTTCTCCGTGGCCGTCAGCCCCACCGCGCGGACCGTCGCGCGGGGCGCCAGCACCACCGCCGCGGTCGTCACCGCCACCACCTCCGGTTCGGCGCAGTCGGTCAGCCTCTCCGCGTCCGGCGCTCCGAGCGGGGTGAGTGTCTCGTTCAGCCCGTCGTCGGTGACCTCCGGCGGCTCCGCGACGATGACCCTGACCGCGTCGGCCAGCGCGGCGACCGGCACCGTCACCATCACGGTCACCGGCACCGGCTCGGTCACCCGCAGCGCCAGCCTCACGCTCACGGTGACCGGCACCGGCGGCTGCGCCGGCGGCCAGGTGATCGGCAACGGTGGCTTCGAGACCGGCAGCGCGCCGTGGACCGCGTCCACCGGCGTGATCACCAACGCCAGCGGCCAGCCGGCCCGGACCGGGTCGTACAAGGCGTGGCTCAACGGGTACGGCAGCACCCGCACCGAGACCCTGTACCAGTCGGTGACCGTGCCGGCCGGGTGTGCCAGCTACACGCTGTCGTTCTGGCTGCACATCGACACCGCCGAGACCACCGGTTCCACGGCGTACGACAGGCTCACCGTGCAGGTCGGCTCGACCACGCTGGCGACGTACTCGAACCTCAACGCCGCCGCCGGCTACGTCCAGCGCACCTTCAACGTGGCCGCGTACGCCGGGCAGACGGTGACGCTGCGGTTCAACGGCACCGAGGACTCCTCGTTGCAGACCAGCTTCGTGATCGACGATGTGACGCTGCAGGCGAGCTGACGTGGGCCGTCGGGTGGAGGCGGGGCGACTGCCTCCACCCGGCGCCTAGTCACGCTCGTCTATCTCTGGTAGAAATCCTTCAAGGCCGGCCCCTGGTTCGCAAATATTCCACCCCTCACGCGAACGGGAGTGCCATGTCTTCCACCCGATCCACCCTGCGCCGCCGCGCGCTCACGCTTCTGGTGGCCACCGTCGCCGCGGTCGGCGCCGCGCTCGGACTCTCCGCCCCGGCCTTCGCCATCACCCACTCCAGCGCCACCTCGCAGCTGCGCGCCGCCAACATCTCCTGGACCTCCAGCGGCAACTGCAGCGACCGCAACGTGCCCACCTGCACCTCCTTCACCGGGGTTCGGCAGGCCACCATCGACGGCATCATCACCTTCAAGCGAGCCAGTGGCTGCGCGGTCACCATCACCGCCGGCACCGAGGTGGGGCACGCCGGCGGCACGTACAGCCACTGGAACGGCTACAAGCTCGACATCGCGCTGAGCACCTGCATCCAGAACTACATCTCCGCGAACTACACCTACGTCGGCTACATCGCCGGCTTCGGCTACCAGTACCGCGCCGCCTCGGGCAACCTCTACACCAAGGAGGGCAGTCACTGGGACATCCTCTTCTACAGCTGTGGCGGTTGCTGACCGCGTGACGCCGAGGCGGGTACGCGGAGGAGCTGACCGCGTACCCGCGCCGGGGCCTCCGCCGGAGCACGGGCGGTGGCCCCGGTGCGGGGTCAGGGCAGCTGCGGGTAGAGCGCGGCGACCCCGCCGGAGAGCCCGGCCTGGACCCGGCGGCTGGTCTCGTCGGTCACGATCTCGTAGGCGTCGGCCTCGATGCCGTCCACACCCAGGCGGGCGATCAGCGCGGGATCGGACTTCGGGCCGGTGATCGTGGCGGCCATGTCGGTGTCCATGTAGCCGACGTGCAGGCCGGCGACCCGGATGCCCCGCTCGGCGAGCTGGAGACGTAGGGCGTTGGTCATCGCCCACTCGGCCGACTTGGCGGCGCCGTACGCGCCGTGCAGCGGGAAGTTCACCCAGGACAGGGCGGAGAGCACGTTGAGGACCGTTCCGCCGCCGTTGTCCGCGATGACCGGGGCGAACGCCCGGATCATCGACAGCGTGCCGATGTAGTGGGTCTCCAGGTCGAGTCGGACCAGATCGAGGTCGCCGTCCATCAGGTCCGTGCGGAGATCGATGCCGGCGTTGTTGACCAGCAGGTTGACGTCCCCGGCCAGTTCGGCGGCGGCGGCCACCGAGGCGGGGTCGGTGATGTCCAGCCGCACCGGCGTCACGCCGGGCAGGTCCACGTTGTCGGGGTTGCGGGCGCCGGCGTAGACGGTGGCGCCCCGGGAGAGGAGTTCGGCGGCGAGGGTCCGGCCGAAGCCACGGTTGGCGCCGGTGACGAGGGCGGTGCTTCCGGAGATCTTCATGGGGGCCAGGCTATCCACCTGACTTAGCTCCACCAAAGTCAGCTATGTCACGGCGGCGGCACGCCCGGATCGGGAATACGACCGGACGCGGGCACAGCCCCGCCCGTGACGGCTCGTATCCTTTCCGCGAACCTCCGCACGAGCCGAGAAGGGAGACGGTGTGAGCAACCAGGCCGAGACGTTGGAGTTCCAGGCCGAGGCGCGTCAGCTCCTCCAGTTGGTCGTCCACTCGATCTATTCGAACAAGGACGTCTTCCTGCGGGAACTCATCTCCAACGCGTCCGACGCGCTGGACAAGCTCCGGCTGGCGACCCTGGTCGACAAGGATCTCGTCGCCGACACCGAGGACCTGCACGTCGCCATCGAGGTCGACCGCGAGGCCCGCACCCTGACCGTGCGGGACAACGGCATCGGGATGACCCGCGACGAGGTGATCGGGCTGATCGGCACGATCGCCAAGTCGGGCACCGCCGAGCTGCTGCGCCAGCTGCGCGAGTCCGCCGACGCTCGCGCCTCGCAGGATCTGATCGGCCAGTTCGGCGTCGGCTTCTACGCCGCGTTCATGGTCGCCGACCGGGTCACCCTGCTGACCCGCAAGGCCGGCGAGACCGGCGGCACCCGCTGGGAGTCCGCCGGCGAGGGCACGTACTCGATCGAGACCGTCGACGAGGCGCCGCAGGGCACCACGGTGATCCTGCACCTCAAGCCGGCGGACGCCGAGGACAACCTGCACGACTACACCGCCGAGTGGACGATCCGGGAGATCGTCAAGCGATACTCCGACTTCATCGCCTGGCCGATCCGGATGCGCGTCGAGCGCCCCGGCGCCGACGGAGAGGCCGCCACCAGCGAGGTGCAGACGCTCAACTCGATGAAGGCGCTCTGGGCGCGGCCCCGCGACGAGGTCGACGCCAGCGAGTACCACGAGTTCTACAAGCACGTCAGCCACGACTGGGCCGACCCGCTCGAGGTCGTGCACATGAAGGGCGAGGGCGCCTTCGAGTACGAGGCGCTGCTGTTCCTGCCCAGCCACGCCCCGCTGGACATGTTCTCCCCGCAGGGCCGCCGCGGCGTCCAGCTCTACGTCAAGCGCGTGTTCATCATGGACGACTGCGAGGCGCTGGTCCCCACCTACCTGCGCTTCGTCAAGGGCGTGGTCGACGCGCACGACCTGTCGCTGAACATCTCCCGGGAGATCCTCCAGCAGGACCGGCAGATCCAGATCGTCCGCCGGCGCCTGGTCCGCAAGGTCCTCGCCGCGGTCCGGGACCTCAAGACCAACCACCCCGAGCGCTACCGCACCTTCTGGACCGAGTTCGGCGCGGTGGTCAAGGAAGGGCTGATCGACGACACCGACAACCGGGACACGCTGCTGGAGATCCTGTCGGTGGCCTCCACCAACGACCCGGCCGAGCTCACCGACCTGGCCGGCTACGTGGCACGCATGAAGGACGGCCAGAGCGACATCTGGTACGCCACCGGCGACTCCCGGGCCACCATCGAGAACTCCCCGCACCTGGAGGCGTTCCGGGCCAAGGGCCACGAGGTGCTGCTGCTCACCGACCCGGTCGACGAGGTGTGGGTCGAACGGGTCGGCCAGTACGACGGCCGGCCGCTGCGCTCGATCGCCAAGGGCGAGGTCGACCTGGACACCGACGAGGAGAAGAAGCAGGCCGAGGCCGAGCGGGAGCAGCAGCGGCAGGAGTTCGCCGCGCTGCTCGACTGGCTCGGCACCACCCTGGCCGACAGCGTCCGGGAGGTCCGCCTGTCGTCGAGGCTGACCACCTCGCCGGCCTGCGTCGTCGGCGACGCGCAGGATCTCACCCCGACCCTGGAGAAGATGTACCGGGCGATGGGCCACGAGATCCCGGCGACGAAGCGCATCCTGGAGATCAACCCGGGTCACCCGCTGGTCGCCGGGCTGCGCAAGGCCCAGGAACAGGGCGGCGACCCGGCGGCTCTGACCGAGACCGCCGAGCTGCTGTACGGCCTGGCCGTGCTCGCCGAGGGCGGCGAGCTCGCCGACCCGGCCCGGTTCACCCGGGCGCTCGCCGACCGGCTGGCCCGTACCCTCTGACGGCCCGTCCCGGCCGGTGGGCCGCCCGCTCAGCGGGCTCCCGCCGGCCGGGCCCCGCGCCAGGAAGGTCATTGCTGTCGACACGGTCATCTTCAGCGGGGAGGGCCCGCACGCCGACCCCTGGCACCGGCTGGCCGAGACCAGCGCGGCGATCGCCGGCCTGATCGGGGACGACGGCCCGGTGACGGTCGTGACCTCCGTCGACCGGCTCGGCGCGGCGCTCGACGGCGCGCGGCTGCTGGTGGTCAACGCCAGCGCCGACCGTTCGACCCCGGTCCCCGAGGACGGGGACTTCGCGCGGATCCTCGACGCCTTCCTGGGTGGCGGCGGCAGCCTGCTCGCCACCCACAGCGCCACGATCGCCTTTCCCGGACTGTCGGCCTGGCGGTCCACGATCGGCGCCGCCTGGGACCACGGCCGGAGCTTCCACCCGCCGATCGGCCCCAGCCTCGTCCGGCGCACCGGCGTCGAGCACCCGATCACCGCCGGCCTCGGCGACATCGAGGTGCACGACGAGCGCTACACCGACCTGGAACTCGTCGACGGCGTCGACATCGGGCCCCTCTACGTCCACGACGAGGGTGGCGCCACCCACCCGCTCGTCTGGGCGCGCACCGTCGGGGACAACCGGATCGTCTACAACGCGCTCGGCCACGACGTCCGGTCCTACGAGTCGCCCGGCCACGTCGAGCTGCTCCACCGCATCGTCGCCTGGCTCCGCCACGACCTCTGAACGGCGGCCTGATCGGAAACGGTCCATCATGGTCACTGCACAGGTCGCGGTCACTCGCAACCGCTGCGCGAGCGGCCCCGCGTACCCCGGTGAAGAACTTCACAGGGGGTGGGCGACCGTCACCGACCGTGCCTAACGTCGGTCGGGTTCGCCAACGCGGACACCACGGCCGGCAACGCCAAATCCTGCCCCCGGTCGTCGGAACCCAGTCACCGGGCAGGAGCGGGGGACCCACGTTCCTCGGTGCACGTCACCTCGGGGTGAAGCCGCCACCGCGCGGCCGGGCTCCTCGGCCCGAACCCGACAGCTCACCTCGCCGGCGTGGAGGAAACGCACATGACCTCTGATCACACGCCCCGTCATCGACGGGTCACCACCCGCCGCGTCGCCGTCGGCACCCTCGCCGTCGGCGCGGTCACCGGCGCCGTCGCCCTCTTC
Organism: Micromonospora acroterricola; assembly: GCF_003172955.1. Classification (GTDB taxonomy): domain Bacteria; phylum Actinomycetota; class Actinomycetes; order Mycobacteriales; family Micromonosporaceae; genus Micromonospora; species Micromonospora acroterricola. Next base: position 12,237 of record NZ_QGKR01000151.1, read on the forward strand.
GGCCCGGCCGCTCCGGCCCAGGCCGGCGTCAACTGGGACGCGATCGCCCAGTGCGAGTCCAGCGGCAACTGGCACATCAACACCGGCAACGGCTACTACGGCGGGTTGCAGTTCTCGCAGAGCACCTGGGCCGGCTACGGCGGCAGGAAGTACGCCGCCCGCGCCGACCTCGCCACGCGGGGCGAGCAGATCGCCATCGCGGAGAAGGTGCTCGACGGTCAGGGCATCGGCGCCTGGCCGACCTGCGGCAGGAAGGGTGGCTCGTCGGGCGGCTCCGCCACGAAGTCGTCGACGAAGTCCACCTCGAAGTCCACGTCGAAGTCCGGCTCGACCGACAAGCCACAGGAGCGCTCGTCGCGCGGCGAGCAGCCGGCGACCCGCGACCACCAGCGCACCGCGCCGGCGACCAGCGGCGAGACGTACCTGGTCGAGCCGGGCGACACCCTGTCGGAGATCGCCCAGAACCACCGGGTGGCCGGCGGCTGGCAGGCGCTGTACGAGCGCAACCGGCAGCTGATCGGCGCCGACCCGGGTCTGATCCTCCCGGGTCAGCGGCTCGGCCTCTGACGCACGAACCCGCGGGCGCTCGACCGGACTCCGGTCGAGCGCCCGCAGGCGTGTGTCGAGCAGGGCGCCCGATCCGGTCAGGCGGCCGAGGCGGTCGCCTGTGGACGCGCCGACACCGGGCCGGCCGACCAGGCCCGGCGCGCGGCCGGAGCGCCCTCCGGGGACCGGTCGGCGTGTGCGGCGCCGGCTTCCTCGCTCTGCTCCCGGGCGACTGTGGACGGTGTCTCGGCCGCGCCGCGGGCCAGCCGGAGCGACTGTTCCGCGCTGCTGCGCGCGGCGCATGGCCACGGTTGGTCGGCGCAGAGCAGGTTGTGGCAGGCGCCGTTCTCGTCCGGCTCGTGGGCGCTGAGCACGTCGACCGCGAGCTGCCAGAGCAGCGGGTCGGTCACGTCGCCGGGGCGCTGCTCACGGCGGCTCGGACGGTTGCTGGTGTCGTCGGACATGGTGGTCCCCCCTGTCAGGCTGATCCCCACAAGATCACCGCTCGGGCTGGCGCTAAACCTCGCGGATGCTGTGATGTGCGCCGCCGCTCAGTCCGGCAGCAGGGGCATCTCGACGCCCGGCTCCCGGCCGAGCAGCACCGCGCGGGTCAGCGCCGCCGATCCGAACCGGTCGCGGACCGCGTCCACCGCGGCGTCCAGCTCGGCACCCGGATCGTGCGCGAACGGCAGCTCCGGCTGGACCGGGTTGTCGTCCAGGTTGCCGACCGACACCCCGATCAGCGTGACACCCCGCCGGTCGATCTCCGGCAGGGCGGCGCGCAGCAACGCCCGCGCGGCGGCGAGCAGCGGCGTGGTGTCCGCGGTCGCCTTGCGGACGGTGTGGGAGCGGGTGGCCCGGGTGTAGTCGCCGAAGCGCAGCCGCAGCACCACCGTGCGCCCCGACCGTCCGGCCCTCCGCATCCGCCGGGTGACCCGGTCGACCAGGCCGGCCAGGATGGCGTCCAGCTCCGCCGGCGCGTGCGGCGCACGGCCCAGCGCGTGCTGCGCCCCCATCGAGCCGCGCCGGCGGCCGACCTGCACCGCTCGCGGGTCCCGGTTGTGCGCCAGGGCGTGCAGGTGCCGGCCGGCGCCCGCACCGAGCAGCGACACCAGCGCCGCCTCGCCGAGCCGGGCCACCTCGCCGACGGTACGGATCCGCCGTTCCCGCAGCTTCGCGGCGGTGACCGGGCCGACGCCCCAGAGCCGTTCCACCGGCAGCGGGTGCAGGAACGCCAGCTCGGCGTCGGGCGCGACGACCAGCAACCCGTCCGGCTTCGCCACCCCGCTGGCCACCTTCGCCAGGAACTTCGTGCGGGCCACCCCCACCGTGATCGGCAGGCGCACCCGCTCCTGGACCTCCCGGCGTAGCCGCTCGGCGATGTCGGCCGGCGGCCCCACCAGCCGGCGCAGGCCGCCCACGTCCAGGAACGCCTCGTCGATGGAGAGCCCCTCGACCAGCGGGGTGGTCTGCCGGAAGATCTCGAACACCGCCCGGCTGGCCGCCGTGTACGCCGACATCCGGGGCGGCACCACGATCGCGTCGGGGCAGAGCCGGCGCGCCTGCTGGCCGCCCATCGCGCTGCGGACGCCCCGCGCCTTCGCCTCGTAGCTGGCCGCGAGCACCACGCCACCGCCGACGATCACCGGCCGCCCCCGCAGGCGCGGATCGTCACGCTGCTCGACCGACGCGTAGAAGGCGTCCAGGTCGGCGTGCAGGATGCTGGCCCCGGACGACACGTACACATGTTCGCATGGCGCGGACGATCACCACACTGACCTGGGCGAACGCGACCGTCGCGACCGGCGGCGTCTAGGGCGCGGGTGCGGCGTCCGATCGCGTCGTGTAGTGCCGCAGTGACACGGCGCTGCCGTCCGGGGTGGTCCACGGCGCCGTGCTGGTGCCGGTGCACCGCCACCCGGTGCGCTCGTACACGGCGGTGGCCGCCGTGTTGCCGGCGACGACCTCGAGCACCAGATCCGTCCCGCGTCTGCTCGCCCACCGCCGGGCCCGGTCCAGCAACGCGTCGCCCAGGGCCCGCCCGCGGGCGCTCGGCACCACGAACAGGCGCACCACCTCGGCCGTCGGCCGGGCCGGCGGCACGTCCGGCGGGTCGGGCACCCGGTGCACCGCCACGTGCCCGACGACCGCCGTGTCGGCGTCGACGGCGACCCACGCCCGCGCCGGGAGGGGCTCGCGCAACCAGCGGTGCGGGTCGGCGGGCCAGTTCAGCGGGTACCGGTCGACCTCGTGGACGACGGCCAGCGCTGCGACACAGGCGTCGAGGTCGGCGGCGCGGCGACGGCGGATGCGCGGTGGGGTCACAGGTCGTCGAACGGGCTGGCGTAGCGGAACCCGCCCCGGATCGACTCGTGCCAGGCGCTCAGCGGGCGGGCCTGGAAGTACTGCGGCCCCCACGCCTGGGGTGGGGTGACGCCCAGCTCGACGGCGGGTCGGAACCCGAAGCGCGGGTAGTAGTCGGGATGCCCGAGCAGCACCACCAGCGGCTCGTCCCGGGCGTCGGCCGCGCCGAGCACCGCGTGCATCAGCGCCGAGCCGACCCCGCGTCGCTGCCAGTCGGGCAGCACGCCGAGCGGTCCCAGGCCGAGTGCCACCGGCTGGCCGGCCACCCGCCCGCGGGTGGCCACCACGTGCCCCACCACCTGCCCGTCCGGGCCGGTCGCCACCAGGGAGTACGCGGGCAGCCAGTCCTCGTCGGCGCGCAGCGCGTCGACGAGCGTCGCCTCGACCGGTACGCCACCGTCCGGCGCGGTGAAGGCGGCGGCGTGAACCGCGCGGATGGCGTCGACATCAGCGGGCGTCTCGCGTCTGATCAGCACGGCGCCACGATACGGTGCCCCCGGGCGCGGGCTCCACGGGTTATCGGCGAGCGCGGTCAGCCGACGGCGGTGGGGGAGGGGGTGGCGCTGCCGCCCTGCGGCGCCTCCGGTGCCATCAGCCGCACGATCTCCGCCTGGTCGGCCGGCGAGGGCAGGCCCCAGTCCGGGCGGTAGCCGTACACCTCGTGCAGTGGGGTGGAGCCGGTGCGGCCGTCCAGGATCTCCACGGCGTCGGTGCCGATCAGGCCGGGGTGTTCGACGCCGCACGCCTCGGCGACCTTGACCAGGTCCCGGCGCAGCGTCCGCAGGTAGTTGGCCGCCCGGACCGACTTCAGCGTCGGGTCCAGCCCGCGGGCCAGCCAGGCGTTCTGCGTCGCCACGCCGGTGGGGCAGGTGTCGGTGTGGCACTTCTGCGCCTGGACGCAGCCGATCGACAGCATCGCCTCCCGACCCACGTTGACCAGGTCGCAGCCGAGCGCGAAGGCCACGATGGCGTTGTCCGGCAGGCCGAGCTTGCCGCCGCCGGCGAAGACCACCTGCTCGTGCAGGTCGTGCTCGGCGAAGACCTTGTACACCCGGGAGAAGCCCTGCTGGAACGGGAGCGACACCGAGTCGGTGAAGATTAGAGGGGCGGCGCCGGTGCCGCCCTCGCCGCCGTCGATCGTCACGAAGTCGACGCCTCGCCCGGTGTCCCGCATCAGGGTGGCCAGCTCCTGCCAGAAGCCCAGGTCGCCGACTGCGGACTTGATGCCGACCGGCAGGCCGGTCTCGGCGGCCAGCAGCTCCACCCAGTCGAGCAGACTGTCGCAGTCGGAGAACTCGGCGTGCCGGGACGGGCTGACGCAGTCCTGCCCCGCCGGGATGCCCCGGGTGGCGGCGATCTCGGCGGACACCTTCGCACCCGGCAGCAGCCCGCCGAGGCTGGGCTTGGCGCCCTGGCTCAGCTTGATCTCCAGTGCCTTCACCGGCGCGCTGGCGACCAGGTCGCGCAGCCGGTCCAGGCTGAACCGGCCCTGCTCGTCCCGGCAGCCGAAGTACGCCGTGCCGAGCTGGAAGACCAGCTCACCACCGTTGCGGTGGTACGGCGACAGGCCGCCCTCGCCGGTGTTCTGCAGGCAGCCGGCGAGGGCCGCACCCCGGTTCAGCGCGGTGACGGCGTTGCCGGACAGCGAGCCGAAGCTCATCCCGGAGATGTTGACCACCGACTCCGGCCGGAATGCGCGAGCCCGGCCCCGGGCACCGCCGAGCACCTTGGCGCAGGGCAGCCGCACGTCGTGCCCGGCCGTCGGTGTCGACGAAGGCACGGCCCGGCCGAAGGTGCGGTGCTTGATGATCGGGTAGCCGGGGGTGTACTCGATGTCGTTGTCCGTGCCGAAGCCGAAGTAGTTGTTCTCCTGCTTCGCCGACGCGTACACCCAGCGGCGCTGGTCGCGGGTGAACGGGCGCTCCTCGTTGTTGCCGGCCACGATGTACTGCCGCAGCTCCGGCCCGATCGCCTCCAGCAGGTACCGGGCACGCCCGAGCACCGGGAAGTTGCGCAGCAGCGCGTGGTCGCGCTGCATCAGGTCCCGCGCGGCGAGCGCGGCGACGGCGGCGGTGACGGCGGGTACGGCGCGACGGGCCCATCTCATGCCCGGGACTCTTTCCGCCCGCGCCGCCGGCCAAACCGGCCCGTGGCCGACGCCGCGCTGGTCAGGCCTGCGGCTGGGTGATGTTGACCATCCAGTCGATGCCGTACGGGTCGACGCACTGGCCGTACTCGTCGCCCCACATCTGCTTCTCCAGCGGCATGGTCACCGACCCGCGCGCGGAGAGCTGCTCCCAGTAGCCGCGAAGCTCGTCGGCGTTGTCGCCGCTGAGGCTGATCGCGATGGTGGTGCCGGGCACGTGGTTCATCCCGGGCGCGGTGTCCGACGCCATCAGGGTGAACCCGTTGGCGGACTCCAGCCGCGCGTGCATGATCTGGTCGGACAGGCCCGGCTCCGTGCTGCCGAACTCGCCGAAGGTGTTCATCGTCAGCTCGCCGCCGAACACGCGGTGATAGAACTCCATCGCCTCCCGGGCGGTGCCGGGGAAGTTCAGGTACGGGTTGAGTCGTGTCTGCACAGCACCCTCCTTGGTCCTGGTCGGCCCCATCGTGGCAGACCGGTGGAGGGTGGACGGTGAGGCGCGCCCGCGTTTGCGCTGGTTGCCGGGCTGGCGGCGGCACGGTGCGCCCGTGCCGCCGCCGGTGCTCCCCAGGCTCAGCGGTGCCGGAACGACTGGCGGACATTTCCGCCGACGATCGCGCACCACGTGCTCGTGCTGAGCTTGCCGTTCCGCGGCAGCCCGTGCAGCGCCTGCAGGTCCTTCACGGCGTCCCGGGTCGCGTGGTCGTAGACCCCGGTGACGGTGACGGCGTACCCCTTGGTGAAGAGCATCTCCTGCACCGCGGTCACCGGCGGGCCGCTGGCGTGCTGGTCCAGCTCGGGCGCCAGGGTCTCCCAGGTCGGCGGGGTCAGCGTGGCGTCCACGTCGACCGCGATGCCGTTGCGCGCCTGCCAGTCCTGCACGGCGGTCACGGTCGCGGCGTCGAACGTGCCGCTGACCGTCACGGCGTAGCCGCGGAAGGCGAGCAGGTGCTGCACGACCCGGACCGACGGGGAGTTGACGAAGCGCCACAGGTCCGGCCAGCGGCGCGCCGGCACGTCGGCCAGGTCGGTGCCGAGGGCGGCGAACACCCGCCGGCGCAGCGCCGGGAACTCGCGGTAGAAGGCGGCGCCGGGGCACTGCGTGGTGCGGAAGTCCCAGTGGCCGAAGATGTCGTGCGCGTGCAGCCCGTACTGCCGGCAGACGGCGACGCAGAGCTTGACCAGCGAGTCGGTCAGCTCCTTCGGCGGGGTCTCGGTGACGTAGGTGCCCTCGTTCTCGATCCCGATGGCCCGACCGTTCTCGCCCGGGCAGTGCGCCGAGATCATCTGCCGGTCGCCGGCTTCGAGGCGCTCCAGGCTGCCCCGGCGTCCCTCCAGGACGTAACCGCCCCGGCTCACCGTGAAGTGCTGGCCGGTGTCCGACCAGCCGTTGCCGTCCATGTGCAGGTCCTGGCAGTCGTGGGCCAGCTTGACCGCCTGCTCGCGGGAGTAGTCCGTGACGTTCGGGAAAGCCATGTGGTGCACGATGATCTTGTTGGTGGCGATCGCGCTGACCGACAGCGGGTCCTTCGGCGGCCGGGCCGCCCACTCGTCGCAGCTGATGATCCAGTCCAGATCGGTGCCGGGGGCGGCGTGCGCGGCGCCCGGGAAGGCGAGTTCGCTCCCGACCACGGCGACCGTGGCCGCGCCGAGACCGGCCCGCAGCAGCGTCCGGCGGTCCACTTCGGAATGGTCGACGTGCATGGTGTCTCCTCCTGCGGCCGACGGCGGGGGATGAAAAGTAGCTCCAATGGCCGCACGCTCATCGGAGGATATTGCCAAAACTCGCCCGCGCGCTAGAGGTCCACCGTCCACAGACCGCCGCCATCACTCCTCGATGGCGCCGCCGATCCGTCGCAGGTGCCGGCGGAAGGTGTACGCCGGGTCAGCATCGCGCCGCCGCAGGTAGTCGGCGAACCCGATCTGCCACCGCAGCGTCTCCCCGGACCGGACCCGCGCGGCCTGCTCCCGCTCCACCCGCCGGATCTCCAACGCCGTGGCCAGCACCTCGTCGCCCCGGTCGCCGGGCACGAACAGCACCCCGTCGTCGTCACCGAACACCAGGTCGTCCCGGCTCACCTCGTACCCGCCGAACCGGGCAGTGGCCAACGCCGCCGGCTCCCGCTCGTCCAGGCGGGACGGACCGAGCGGACAGCTGCCGTAGCTGAACACCGGCAGACCGATCTCGATCAGCTCCGCCGTGTCCCGGTGCAGACCCCAGATCACCACCCCGGACACCCCGGCCGCGCCCGCCTCCAGCACCGCGAGGTCACCCACGCAGGCCTCGTCCGACCGCCCACCGTTGTCGATCACCAGCACGTCGCCCGGCTCGGCCCGCTCGAACGCCTCCAGGAACACGTCGACGCTGCCGTAGTGCCGTACCGGCAGCACCCGCCCCGCCACCCGTTGACCCGGCTCGACCGCCCGGATGCCCGGTGGCGCCACCCGCGTCGGCACCCCCAGCCGGACGCACGCGTCCGCCACCAGCGCCGTCGACACCTCACCGAACCTCTCCACCCTCGCCCCCTCCTCCACGTCGGCGAGCCGCCATCGTAGGAATCCCGCACCCGGCCCCACGACGGCCAATCCCGAATCCCTGGCCCGACACCCCTCGATCACGTGATGCTCCGCGGTTCGGAACGGCCCCCGACACCTCCTCGCCATCACGTGATCATGAAGCGCGCGGTGCGCCGAGACGCAGCGGTCGAAGCGGCATGGCCGGTATCGGAACGGGTACCCGGCGCTCCGGGAGGCGGGCGCCTCCGGGGGAGCGCGGATGTCATGGGAGCTGTCGTCGGCCTGGTCATCGTGGCCGTGGTCGTGGTGCTGGTGTTGTCACTCGGCGTCCGGCTGGTGCAGCAGTACCAGCGCGGCATCGTGTTCCGGTTCGGCCGGGTGCTGGAGCGGATCCGCCAGCCGGGTCTGCAACTGATCATTCCGATCGCCGACCGGATGGTGCGGGTCAGCATGCAGACCACCGTGATCGGCGTACCGCCGCAGGGCGCGATCACCCGGGACAACGTCACGCTCACCGTCGACGCGGTGGTCTACTACCGCGTGGTGGACCCGGTGAAGGCGCTGGTGAACGTGCACGACTATCCCTCGGCGGTGCTCCAGGTCGCCCAGACCGCGCTGCGCTCGGTGATCGGGCGGGCCGACCTGGACACCGTGCTGGGCGACCGGGAACGGGTCAACGCCGAGCTGAAGTCGGTCATCGACGCGCCCACCGAGAAGCCGTGGGGGCTGCTCATCGAGCGGGTGGAGGTCAAGGACGTCTCGCTGCCGGAAGGGATGAAGCGGTCGATGTCCCGGCAGGCCGAGGCGGAACGGGAACGCCGGGCACGGGTGATCGCCGCGGACGGCGAGTTCCAGGCATCGCGGCGCCTCGCCGATGCGTCCCGGGCGATGGAGGCCACGCCCGGCGCGTACCAACTGCGCCTGTTGCAGACGGTGGTGGACGTGGCGGCCGAGAAGAACAGCACGCTGGTCATGCCGTTCCCGGTCGAGCTGCTGCGCTTCTTCGACCAGCTTGCCCCGCACACCGCCGGGGCGGGCCGACCGGCGACACCCGCCGCGCCGGATCCGGAGCCGGTGACGGAACAGGTGGCCACCACCGCCGAGCAGGGCGACGACGGTTCGGCGGCCCCGGCGCGCTGAGCGGCCGGCGTTTCCGCGCGTGGCGGCGGGGGTAGGTCGGGGCCGACCGTCCCGGCTGCCCCGCATGGAGGAAAACCCGATGAGTGACAACGTCAGCGACGCGGTGGGCGACGCCCTCCGCTCGGTGATGCTCTTCCTGCCCAAGGCCGTCGCCTTCCTGGCGATCCTGGTGGCGGGATGGCTGATCGCCAAGGCCGTGCTGAAGATCGTGGAAAAGGTGCTGGAACGGGTGGGCTTCGACCGCGCCGTCGAACGCGGCGGTGTCCGCCGGGCACTGAGCCGCTCCCGGTACGACGCCAGCGACATCGTCGCGAAGCTCGTCTACTACGCGGTGCTGCTGCTGACCCTCCAGCTCGCCTTCGGCATCTGGGGGCCGAACCCGATCTCCGACCTGATCGCCGCCGTGGTCTCGTGGTTGCCCCGCGCCTTCGTCGCGATCGTCATCGTCGTGGTCGCCGCCGCCATCGCCAACGCCGTCAAGGACATCATCAGCGGCGCTCTCGGTGGCCTCTCGTACGGGCGGGTGCTCGCCGGCATCGCCTCGGTGTTCATCCTCGGCCTCGGCGTCATCGCCGCGCTGAACCAGGTCGGCGTGGCCACCGCGGTCACCACGCCGGTGCTGATCGCCGTGCTGGCCACCGCCGGCGGCATCCTCGTCGTCGGGGTCGGCGGCGGCCTGATCCGCCCGATGCAGAGCCGCTGGGAGGCGTGGCTGACCCGGGCGGAGCAGGAGTCGCAGCTGATCGCGACGCATGCCCGCGCCTACCGGGCCGGCCGCCGGGACGCCGAGGCCGAACTCGCCCGGCAGTCGACCGCCGGCACCGACCCGGAGGCCACCCAGGTGGTCACCCGCCCGGGCGACCCGGACGCGACACAGGTGGTGCGTCCCTCCGCCGACCCGGAGGCCACCCAGGTGGTGCGTCCCTCCGTCGACGCGGACGCCACCCAGGTGGTCAACCGGCCCGGGTTCGGCGCCGATGCGTCACCGGTGCCCACCCGGGCCTCCGTCGAGGACACCACGCAGGTGGTGTCCCCGCCGGCCGACCCGGACGCGACGCAGACGGTGGGTCGCACCTCCACCGACGACACGACGCAGGTGGTGAGCGGCGGCGTGGTGCCCGACCAGCGGGCCAGCGACGACAACGAGACCACCACGGTCATTCCGCCGATGGACCCGAAGCGCCGCTGACACCAGGGGACAGCGGGGCGGGATCCGTCGGGATCCCGCCCCGCTCCGCGTCGTCAGGCTCGCCGAAAGCGCTGGCCGCCGGCGCGCGGCCGGTCTAGCATCGCCGACATGACCTGGCGACATTGATCCAGCGCCGTAGGCCGATCCCGTGGGCCGCCGCGGGCACCGCACGTCCGGTGTCCGTCTCCACTCCCACGGAAGGCCTCATGACCCGCATCACCGCACGCGTGCCCGACCCACCGGTCCGCCGGCTGACGACCACCCTCTACGGGTACGCGTTCCTCAGTGACCTCGTCCTGCTCTACCCGGTGTACGTGCTGCTCTTCGCCGACACGGGGCTGTCGGTGGGGCAGATCTCCTCGCTCTTCGTCATCTGGTCGGCCGCCGGCATCCTGTTCGAGGTGCCCTCCGGCGCCTGGGCCGACGCGGTGTCCCGCCGGCTGCTGCTGCGCCTCGCGCCGCTGGTGACCGCCGCCGCGTACGCGCTCTGGGTGCTGGTCCCGTCGTACCCGGCTTTCGCGGTCGGGTTCCTGCTCTGGGGCGCGGGCGGTGCGTTGGTCTCCGGCGCCCTGGAGGCGCTGGTCTGGACCGAGCTGGACCGGCTCGGCGCGGCCGGCCGGTACCCCCGGGTGCTCGGCCGGGCCCGGACGGCCGGTGTCCTGGGTGTGCTGGTCTCCGGGGTGCTCGCCGGCCCGGTGCTCGCCCTCGGCGGCTACCCGGCTGTCGGCGCGGCCAGCGTGCTCGCCTGTCTGCTCGCCGCCGCGGTCGCCGGGCGCTTTCCGGAGCACCGTTCCCGGCCGGGTGTCGTCGCCGGAGGGCGGGACCCGGCGCCGCCGTCCGGCGCGGACGACGACACGGACCTGGGGTGGTGGGACACGCTGCGGGCCGGGGTGGCGCAGGTCCGCACGCGTCCACCGGTACGGGCGGCCGTGCTGCTCGTCGCGGTGGTGGCCGCCGACTGGGGCGCCCTGGACGAGTACACACCTCTGCTCGCCCTGGACACCGGCGTCGGGGCGCAGGCCGTGCCGCTGCTGCTCCTGCTGCTCTGGGCCGGGGTGACCACCGGTGGGCTGCTCGCCCCGGCGGGAGAGCGGCTGAGCGGTCGGGGCTACGCCACCCTGCTCGCCGTCGTCGCCGTCACGCTGGCCGGGGGCGCCCTCATGGCGCACCCGGCGGGGTTCGTGCTGCTCGCGGTGGCGTTCGCGGCCGCGCAACTGGCCACCGTGCTGGCCGACGCGCGGCTCCAGGCGCGGATCACCGGCAGGAGCCGTGCCACCGTCACGTCGTTGGCCGGCATGGCCACCGACGTGCTGATCATCGTGACCTACGTCGGCTACGGCCTCGTCGCCACCGTGGCCGGCAACGCGGTGGCGTTCGCGGTGGCGGCCGGGCCGTACCTCATGGTGGCGCTGGTGCTGCTGGTCCGGCGCCGGCGGTCGCGCGCCCGGCCCACCACCGGCGTGGCCCGCCGTGACGCCCGCGCCTGCAGTGCGGCCGGTGGTCGGTGAGCCAGAGGCCCGACCAGCGGACGTCCCGCTCGTCAGCCGGGCGGGCTCAGCCCGCCATGTGCAGGAACGACCACTGGTGGCCGTCGAGGTCCCGGAAGCCGCGCATGTACAGCTGGCCCCTGGTCATACCCTCTCCGAGCGCCTCCCCGCCGGCCACCGCCGCCCGGTCGACCAGCTCGTCGACCCGCTCCCGGCTCTCGGCCATCAGCCCCACGACGACCTCCCGGCTGGTCGCCGTGTCCGTCACGGCGATCCCGGTGTACCTCTCGAAGGCCGAGCGCAGGTGCAGCATCAGCCGGGTGCTGTCGGTGACGGTGAGCATCAGGCTGTCGCCGTCCAGCTCGGCCTGCTCGCTGGTGAAGCCGATCGCCCGGTAGAACTCGGCGGCGGTGGTCAGGTCGCGCACCGGCAGGTTGATGAACGTCATGGTCATCGCTGTCTCCGTCCGATTCCGGCACCGTCATCCTATGCCCGGACCGGCCGTCCGGGCGGACTGTCAGTGCTGGTCGCCGTCGACGTAGACCCACCGGCCGTCCTCGCGGACGAACCGGCTGCGCTCGGTCAGGGTGCCCGGTCGACCGGCCTCCCGGTAGTGGGCGTGGAACGTCACGGTGCCGACGGTGTCGAGCAGTCCGCCCCGCTCGGTGTCGACGACCTCCAGCCGCGTCCACCGCTGCCCCGGGGCCAGCTCCAGCCGCGCCGGCCGTGTCGAGGAGTGCCAGCTGCGCAGCAGGTAGCCGGTGTCGCCGAGGGCGAAGGCGCTGAACCGGGAGCGCATCAGCGCCTCGGCCGTCGGCGCCTCGGCCGTGCCGCCGTGCAGCGGTTCGCAGCAGTCGGCGTACGCCGCACCGGAGCCGCACGGGCAGGCCCGTGCCGTCGTCGCGTCTGCCCGCCGGCGGCTCGCACGCTTGCTCACGCCACCATCCTGCCGCACCGCCCGGCGGCCCCGGACGGCTAGTCCAGCGGCACCGGCAGCGGCACGGGCCGCTTCGCCACCCGGTCGTCGCCGGACGACCGGCCGCGCAGGTGCCGCGCCAGCCAGGGCAGCAGGTGCCGGCGCGTCCAGGCCAGCTCGGCGCCGAGGACCTCGCCCCGGCGACGCCGCGGCGCGGGTGGCAACGGCCGCGTCCACGAGTCGTCGAACCCGGGCAGACCCGCCGTGTACGCCAGCGCGGCGGCGATCCGCTCGTGGCCGGCGCTGTTGGCGTGCAGCCGGTCGTCGCTCCACAGCCGGGGATCGGAGGAGACCCGGTGCGCGCCGAGGTCGAGCAGGGTGGCGCCGGTCTGCGCGGTCACCGCCCGCAGCGCCTCGTTGAGCGCCAGCATCCGGCCCCGCAGCGGTCGTGCCAGCGGCATCACCGGCGCAGGGTCCGGCATCGTGAACGTCAGCACGGTGGCGCCCTGCCCGACGAGCGCCCGCTGCATCGCCGCGACGTCCTCGGCGACCTGCCCCGCGTCGAAGGAGGGGCGCAGCACGTCGTTCATGCCGGCGACCACGGTCGCCAGGTCGGGTGCCAGGTCGAGGGCGGGCTGGAGCTGCTCGGCGCGGATCCGCGCGGTGGTCCGGCCACGGATGGCCAGGTTCGCGTACTCCAGGCCGCCCTGCGCACGGGCCACCGCCAGGGCGAACCGGTCGGCCCAGCCCCGGTAACCGCCGGCGCTGTCCGGGTCGTCGAGCCCCTCGGTGGTGCTGTCGCCGATCGCCACGTACCGCTCCCACATCACCCGGGCGACACTAGCCGTCCGTCACCGCCGGACGTGCCGGTGGTCGGCCAGCAGTGATCGTTGCCGTCACCCACGGCCCCGAGCTGACCGACCGCCACTCCCTCCCATCGCTTGAGGCGCACCCTTTCGAGCGGCGTCGCGGCGTCGGGTGGGTGCGTCTCAGAGCCAGCCGGAGCGGCGGAACAGGCGGTACAGGCCGAGGGCGGCGACGGCCATCAGGGTGAGCGCGCCCGCGTAGCCGTAGCGCCAGCCCAGCTCCGGCATGTGCGAGAAGTTCATGCCGTAGACGCCGGCGATGGCGGTCTGGGTGGCCGCGATCGCGGCCCACGAAGCGATCTTGCGCATGTCGTTGTTCTGCTCCACCGCGAGCTGCGCCAGCCGGGACTGGACGATCGAGGTGAGCAGGTCGTCGTACGCGGCGACCCGGTCCACCGCCCGGCTCAGCCGACCGTCCACGTCGACGAACCAGCGGTGCAGGGCGCGCGGCGGCCCGTCGGTGCCCGGGTCGAGCAGCGTACGCAGGGGCGCCTGCAACGGCAGCACGGCGCGTTTGAACTCCACGACCTCCCGCTTGAGCTGGTAGATGTGCTGGATGTCGGCGGAGCGCTCGCGGGCGAACACCGACTCCTCGACCCGTTCCAGGTCCCGCTCCACGTGCCCGGCCACCTCCAGGTAGGAGTCGACCATCCGGGCGCAGACCGCGTACGCCACCGCCCACGGGCCCGTGGCCAGCAGCTCCGGGCGGCGCTCGATGTCGGCGCGTACGGTGCGCAGCGCCCCGGCGGCGCCGTGCCGCACGGTGATGGCGAACCGGTCGCCGAGCAGCACCATCACGTCCCCGGTGTCGATGACCTCGGAGGTGTCGGTCAGCTCGTCGTGCTCGACGTACCCGGCGGTGCGCAGCACCAGCAGGGTCACCGTCCCGTGGCGTTGCACGGTGGGCCGGTGCCCGTCGGCGAGTGCCTGCTCGACGGTCAGCTCGTCGAGGCCGAAGGTCCGGCCCACCGCGGCGAGGACCGCCGGGCCGGGGTCGTGCAGGCCGAGCCAGACGAAGGTGTCGCGGCCGCGCCGGGCGCGGGCGAGGGCGTCGGCGTAGTGCGGCCGGCCGGGTTCGCGCCGGCCGTTGACGTAGACGGCACAGTCGATCACCGCGTCCGGGTTGGAGCGGCGCGGCGCGGGGGCGTGGGTTTCGACCCGGCCGAGCAGTCGACGGGCCAGGGCGCGTACGCCCAGGCCGGTCCGGTCCCGTACCGCTTGTTGATCCACCGCGTGCCTCCCCGCCGCCGGCGCACCACCCCGTTCCCGGTGCCCGGAGGGGATGGTGCCACCGCATTCTGCCGAGCGGGGTCCGGCTCCCGACAGCCGGGCGTCGCCGGTCAGGCCGTGCGGGTGGCGAAGACGATGATGTTGTCCACGTAGTTGCCGGTCCCGCCGTCGAACCGGCCGCCGCAGGTGATCAGGCGCAGCCCGGCGACGTCCGCCGGGCCGTAGACCAGCGTGGTGGGGAAACGGTCCTTGGGGTACGCCCGCACACTGTCCACGGCGAACGTCGTGACCTGCGCGTCCGCGCGGGTGATCTGGATCTCCTGGCCGGCACGGAGCTGGCCGAGGTCGAAGAACACCGCCGGGCCGGCCGGGGAGTCGACGTGTCCGACCAGGACGGCGTTGCCGGTCTCGCCGGGGGCGACCCCGTGCCGGTACCAGCCGGCGAGGGTGGGCCGGTCCAGTGGCGGCACCTCCAGCACCCCGGTGGCGTCCGCGCCGACCGGCACGACCTCGGCGCGTACGCCGATGGCCGGTATCCGCACCTGGACCGGCGCGGCGCGGGGCAGCGGCGCCAGGTCCGGCGCGGGTTGGGTGCGGGTCGGCGCGTCAGCCGGCGGCCGTGGGGGCTGCGCCGGGTCGGCGGTGAGGCCGACGGTGATGAGTCCCAGCCCGGTCACGCCGAGCAGGGCGACCACGGCCGGTAGTGTCCGCCGCCTCCACATGTGTCCACCTCCGTACGGGATCGTCGGGTGCCCGCGCCGGTGACACCGGTGCGGGCACCCGTCTCAGGGATGGAGCGTGTCGCCGCGTCAGGCGACGGCGGACACCGGACGCCGGCGGCGGAACAGGATCACCGCGCCCACGGCGGCGCCGCCGAGGAGCGTGCCGCCGGCGGCGAGGGCACCGTTGTCGCGGTTGCCGCCGCCGGAGCCGGCCGGCGCGGCGCCGATCGGTGTGACGGTGAACGTGGCGCTGCCGGCTGAGCTGCCGTCGCCGCAGGTGGCCGCCACCGTGTACGTGCCCAGGGTGAACCCGGCCGTGAAGAGTTCGGCGCTGAGCCCGCCGCCGGCCGCGGCCGTGGTGGATCGGACGTTCTGGTCGCGGTTGGGGCCGGTGACGCGGAAGATGGCGTCACCCGATTTCGGGTTGCAGGTCGTCGCGGTGAGCACGACGGTCCCACCGACCGGGGTGGTGGCCGGTGACACGGTGGTGTCGGCCAGTGCGGCGCCCGGCAGCAGGAGCGTGCCGAGGCCCACGCCGAGCGCCGCCGAACAGAGTGCTGTTGAGACCTTCATACGCGTCTTCCCTCACTTTTCGTCCGCTGACTGCGTGGGACGTCGTTCGGGTGGCCAACTCCGTGACTAGCACCGGTGTGCCCAACACTAGGTGCGTTGGGACCTCGATCCGGTGAAAATGAGAAATCCTCGTTGCCGTCACGTGTCCACCCGAAGGCGGGGAGAGCTGCGGAAAGGCCCGGACGGCCCGACCGGCACCCGTGCTCCGGTCGATGTCCGTCCGGTCCGGCTGTCGCCGCTGGGCCGATGACGAGGTATTGCCGGCGACGGCGGAAATGCGCCGCCCGGTCGCCGTTTCTGCCGACGAAACACCACGCCTCGGGTGGCGGCGTGTGACGGGGTGCCATGGTGTGGCAGCGTGGGGCGGTGACCGCATCCGCGCCGATCGAGGTCGACCTCGCGCTGCTCGGCGGCGGCGGCGCCGCGTCGCTG
This sequence comes from Micromonospora acroterricola, assembly GCF_003172955.1. Taxonomy (GTDB): domain Bacteria; phylum Actinomycetota; class Actinomycetes; order Mycobacteriales; family Micromonosporaceae; genus Micromonospora; species Micromonospora acroterricola. The sequence goes on from NZ_QGKR01000151.1 coordinate 28,365, forward strand.
CTGCTCGCCGCGCTGGACCGCCACGGCGTCCGCGACCTGCGGATCGCGGTCGTCGACCCGGTGCGCCGTCGTGGCCAGGACCGCACCTGGGCGTTCTGGGGTCACCCCGACAGCGACCTGGACCCACTGCTCAGCGCGAGCTGGCAGCAGGTCGAGGTGACGACGCCGGCACGGCGTCGGGTGCTGGACCTGGCGCCGCTGCGGTACGCCATGCTCCGCTCCGGCCCGCTCTACGACCGGGCTGCCGAGGCCGAGCGCCGCCTCGGCGCCATCCGGATCGTCGCGCCCGCCGCGTCGGTGGTCGACGACGCCACCCGGGTGGTGGTGCGCACCGGCGACGGGGGCATCGTGCGGGCCGACTGGGTGCTCGACTCCCGCCCCCGCCCACCGGCCCGACCGGGGCGAACCACCTGGTTGCAGCACTTCCGGGGCTGGTGGCTGGAGTCGGACCGACCCGCCTTCGACCCGGCGCGGGCGGTGCTGATGGACTTCCGCACCCCGCAGCCCGCGCGTGGCGTCTCGTTCGGGTACGTGCTGCCGGTGAGCGACCGCCATGCCCTGGTCGAGTACACCGAGTTCTCGCCGGCCCTGCTCACCGACGCCGGGTACGACACGGCGCTGGCCGGCTACCGGGACCTGCTCGGGCTGGATCCGGCGGGCCTGCGGGTACGCGAGGTGGAGAACGGGGTGATCCCGATGACCGACGCGCCGTTTCCGGCCCGGCCCTCGCCCCGGGTGGCCCGCCTCGGCACGGCCGGCGGCGCGACCCGCCCCTCCACCGGCTTCACGTTCTCCGCCATGTACCGCCAGGCCGACCAGGTGGCCCGCGCCCTCGCCGCCGGCCGACCGCCGGTGCCCGAGCCGGCGTACCCGCGCCGGCACCGCTGGATGGACGCGGTGGCGTTACGCGCGCTGGACCGGGGTGGTGTCGGTGGCCCGGACTTCTTCGACCGGCTCTTCGACCGCAACCCTGCCGAGCGGGTGCTGCGTTTCCTCGACGGCGTCACCACCCCCGTCGAGGAGGTCGCGATCATGAACTCCACCCGGCTGCTGCCGATGATCGCCGCCACCGCCGGCGACGCGGCGCACCGGGTCCGCGACCGGCTGCGCCCCGCCCGGCCCGCGCCGGCCATCCCGGCCGCGGTGGTCGGCGGCCCCCCGATCGTGGGCCGCGGCAGCGCTGCCCGGTAGGTTGCCGGACATGGTGGACGCGGCGGCCGGCAGGGGCGTGCAGATCTGGACCGACGGGGCGTGCAGCGGCAACCCCGGGCCGGGCGGCTGGGGTGCTCTGCTGCGCTACGGCGACCACGAGCGGGAGCTCTGCGGCGGCGAGGCCACCCCGACCACCAACAACCGGATGGAGCTGATGGCGGCCATCCAGGCGCTGGAGAGCCTGAACCGGCCGGTCGTCGTGGAGCTGCACACCGACAGCACGTACGTGCGCAACGGCATCACGAGCTGGATGGCGTCCTGGAAGCGCAACGGGTGGCTGACCGCGGCGAAGCAGCCCGTGAAGAACGCCGACCTGTGGCAGCGCCTGGAGGCGGCCTGCGAGCGGCACGAGGTCACCTGGCTGTGGGTCAAGGGGCACAACGGTCACCCGGAGAACGAGCGGGCCGACGGGCTGGCCAACAAGGGGATGACCGAGGCGCGCGCGGCGGCGCTGGCCAGCCGCTGAGCCGCGGGGCGGGCGGTGACGACCCGCCCCGCGTCCGGTCAGCGGTTGGGGTCGCCGGCGCCGGACACGGCGTCGACGTCGTACCCGGCGCGGCTGGTCTCCCGTGCCGGCACGGCACGCTCGGTCGTCGGGTCGGCGAGGTCGTCCCCGGTGTCGTCGGTGCTGCGCAGGGAGTCACCCGGTGGCCGCAGCGACGCCGCCAGCGCGGGGGTGCCGTCGGGTTCGTCGGTGCTGGCCCGGTCGTGGCGTTGATCGTCGGTCATGCCGAGGTTCCTGCCCCACCGATCGGACCCCAAACGTGGCCGGGTGGGGCTCAGCGGGTCGCGTCCGGATGCCCGGGCATGTTCGACCCGCCGCCGCTACTGCCGGAGGAGCCGCCGGCGACACCCGAGTTGTCGTCCTCGGTCACGATGTCCGGCGGCACGTCGGTGCCGTCCGGCGGCGGAACCTCGGTGTCCGTCTCGACCTGCACCAACCGGGCCTGGCCGGCCTCGTCCTCGCTGTGCTGCGGGTCGCCCGGCAGTTCACCGTCGCGCTTTCGGTAGCCCACGCCGTGCCCCCCCGTCGGTGCCGTTCCGCGTCGGCGGTGGCTACCCGGCCTCGTCGCGGACGAAACCTCGCCCGCCAGCGCCGACCGCCGGCGCGACCGCCTCGGCCGGTGGCGCGGCGGACGGCAGCCGCAGCGTTCCGCGACGGCTGAGCGCGACGACCAGGGCCAGCGCCAGCGCGCCGGACACCACCAGGAACGCCGGGGTGTTGCCGAGGTGGTCGTTGACCGCTCCGCTGGTCGCCGAGCCGGCGGCGATGCCGAGCTGCCCGGCGGTCTGCAACCAGCCGTACGTTTCGGCGAGCCGGGGCGCCGGGGTGGACCGGGCCAGGATCTCGTCGGTGACGGCGAGGAACGGTGCCAGCGCGAGACCGAAGAGCGCGAGCGCGACGGCCATCTGCGGCACGTTCCGGGGCAGCGGCAGCGCCAGCGAGGTGGCGGCCAGAATGCCGAGGAGCGTCAGGTACGCCCCACCGGGGGTGCCGGGCCGGCCCCGGCGGGCCAGCAGCAGGCCACCGGCCAGACTGCCCACCGACCAGATCGTGACCAGCAGCCCGGCCTGGTCGGGGTGCCCGACGGTGGTGGCGAAGGCGGGCACCAGCACCCACATCGCGCCGATGCTGATCATGTAGCCGACGTGGGTGCCGACGATGGTGCGGCGGGTGGCCCGGCCGGGCAGGGCGGACCGTCTCCCGGCGGGCTGCGGGTCGTCCTGACGTGGCGGCAGCACGGTGACCATGCCGACGAGTCCGGCGGCGCCGATGACGGCGAAGGCGAGCAGCGCCGCCGTGGGACCGCTGATGAGCAGGCTCAGCGTCACCGCCAGCGGGCCACCGACGTAGAGCACCTCCTGCCCGACCGCGTTGACCGCGTACGCGCGCGAGAGCGCGGGGGTGGAAACGATCCGGGCCAGGTGGGCGCGTCCACTGCCGACCGCCGGTGGCGTGCTGAGCCCGGCCACGGTGGCCAGCGCCACGAACGCCACCGGCTCGGTGGTCACCGCCAACCCGAGCAGGGCGAGCAGGTGGGCTAGGCCGGTGGCGAGCAGCACCGGCCGGGCGCCGAGTCGGCCCAGGAGTCGACCGACCAGCGGCGCGGTGAGCGCCAGCCCGATGCCGCAGCCGGCGCTGGCCACACCGGCCGTGGCGAAGCTGCCGGTGTTCTGGTGACCGAGCAGCACGACGAGCAGCTGGCGCAACGCGACCGGTAGCTGCGCCACGGTCATCAACACGATGAGCAGCATGGCCCGCCGAGGTACATTCATGACTTATGAATCTACCCCCGGACGCCTCGCCCAACCTGCTCGGTGCCCTCGCCCTGCTCGTCGGCTCGCGGATGCGCTCGTCGGTCAGCGCGTCCGTCGGGGCCGGCGGCGCGCTCGCCGAGGCACTCGTCGTCCTCAAGGACCAGCCGGGCGTGACCGCCGAGTGGCTGGGCCAGGTGCTGGGGCTGACCCAACCCGGTGTCGCGCACCTGGTCCGGCGGCTGCGGGAGCAGGGCTGGGTGGAGAGGCGCCCGGGCGCCGACGCGCGCAGCCGCGCGCTGCACCTCACCACCGAGGGCACGGCGGCCGCCGCCCGGATCCTGCACGCCCGGCAGGAGGCGCTGACCGCGCTGCTCGCCCCGCTGACCAGCGAGCAGCGCCGCCACCTCGAAGACATCGCCCGCACCCTGCTGCACGACGAGGTGACGGACGACCGCAGCCTGGCCCACCTCTGCCGCCTCTGCGACCGCGCCCGGTGCCCGCGGTGCCCGGTCCACGCCGGCTTCTGCGAGTTGACCGGAGACTGACCGCGACGCGTGACCGATCGAGGTGCCGCGCCTACCGGCGCCGGCCGCGACGGGCGGGCGCCGCGGCCCGGTGCGGTCGGCGGACCGGCGTCAGCGCCAGCGCCGTCCAGTGCGCCGGCCGGATCAGGGCCGCCGGCAGGGCCGTGCGCGCGTCACCGCGGGCGGCGTCCAGCTGGGCCTGGTGCAGGAAGAGGGTGGCCCGCAGGTCCGCGCCGCGCAGGTCGGCGCCGCGCAGGTCCGCGCCGGTGACGTCGGCAAGTCT
>NZ_QGKR01000145.1 GCF_003172955.1 Micromonospora acroterricola
CCCGGGCGACCAGCGCGGCCTGGTCCGGCCAGGCCCGGATCGACTCGGCGAGGTAGACGTACGCCTCCGGGTTGCTCGACACCGTGCGGGCCACCGCCGGCAGTGACCGCATCAGGTACGACAGGTATACCGTCCGGAAGGCCGGATTGACCGGGGTGCTGAACTCGCAGACCACCAGCCGCCCGCCGGGCCGGGTGACCCGGGCCAGCTCGCGCAGGGCCGCGTCGGTGTCGTTGACGTTGCGCAGCGCGAAGGAGATGGTCACCGCGTCGAAGCTGGCGTCGGCGAACGGCAACCGCAGCGCGTCCCCGGCCAGCAGCGGCACCTCGGGCCGGGCCCGCTTGCCGGCGTGCAGCATGCCCAGCGACAGGTCGGCGCCGACCGCGTACGCCCCGGACTGGGCCAGCTCCCGCGTCGAGACGCCGGTGCCCGCGCCCACGTCCAGCACCCGTTCGCCCGGCCGCAGCCCGAGCGCCGCCCGGGTGGCCCGACGCCAGGACCGGTCCTGGCCGAAGGAGAGCACCGTGTTGGTCAGGTCGTAACGTTCCGCCACGCCGTCGAACATCGCGGCGACCTCGTGCGGCTGCTTGTCCAGGCTGGCGCGCTGGCCCTGCGGGGTACGGCTCACCCCTCCACTCTGCCAGCCGCCCGCCCGCCGGCGGCCGACGGGTCGCGCGACGGTGACCCCGGCACGCGAAAGGGCGGGATGGTCGCCCATCCCGCCCTCGCGTCGTGCCTCGTCAGTCGGTCGGCTTCTCGTCGCCCGGCGTGACCAGAACGACCTTGCGCCGGCGGGAGAGCACCAGCAGCGCCCCGCCCGCGAGCAGGATCATGCCGCCGATGCCGCCGATCAGGCCGGCCTGCACTCCGGTCACCGGCAGACCGCCACCGCCGTCGGCACCGCCACCACCCGCGCCCGGCGACGTGGTCGCCCCCGGCGTCGTCGTGCCGCCCGGGGTCGGCGTCGCCGTCCCCGTGGGCGTGGGGGTCGGAGTCAGGGTCGGGGTGGGCGTCGGGGTGGGCTGCGCGGTCAGGTCGACGAACACGTCGAACTGCGCGACGTTGTCCCCTTGGTCGGCCTCGGTGAACGCCCGACGCTGCGCGCTGGTCGCCACCTGTGGCTGCTCGTCAGGGCTGCCCTGAGCGCCGTCCAGGCCGGCGGCGAAGAGGAAACCGGGCCGGAGCACCGGCTGGGTCACGTCCACGCCGATCGTCACCCGCACGCTGGCGGTGTAGAACTGACCCGGCTTCAACACCGCGCCGGAGTCCTCGCAGTACGCGTTCGCCAGACCGTTCAGTGGCTGCTCCACGCAGCCCTCCGGCAGCTCGGCGAAGGTGACGCCGGCCGGCAGCGTGATTCCGTACGCCACGCCGGTGGCCTTGCGGCTCCCGTCGTTGTACACCGCCCAGTCCAGCGGCGCCGTCTCGCCGAGCGCGACCGGCTTGCGGCCGTCCTCGCCCGTCGTGTCGCCGTCCACCACCACGTCGGCGTAGACGTCCTGCACCCAGGTGGTCAGGTCGTAGCCGGGCTTGACGACGGTGATGTCGTGCTCGACGGTGTTGTCCTCGATGTGGGGATCGGCGGTGGCCGAGCTGATGGTGACCACCAGCGTGCCGGCCGCGCCGCGACCTCCCGTGGAGAAGAGCGGGATGCCGAAGTCCTCGGTGGTGCCGGCGGCCAGGTCGCCGAGGAGGCAGCTGAAGGTCGTGCCGGCAACCTCGCAGCCGTCCCAGGCGAGCACACCGACCTTGCGATCCTTCAGGCCCTTGGTCTCCACGGTGACCCGGACGTCCTTGGCGTCGACCGTGCTGCGGGTGTTGTCGACCTGGAACTTGAACGGCTTGGCCTTGGCTTCCTTGACGCCCTTGGCCAAGTCCTTGCTGAGCGGTACCAGGGCGAGGTCGGCCTGGTCGGCGGCCTGCGCCGGGGCGGCCACGGTGGCCAGGCCACCGGCCGCGAGCAGGGCCACGACGCCGGCGCGGGCCAGGGCCGAGCGGTGGAACGGTGTCATTGGTCCCCCGGGGGTAGGGAAGAAGGAACGGTTGCGGAACGAGCGGACGTTATCGAAGGTCGATCTCCCACGCCAGCGGGCGGACCCGCTTTCATCCGTCCGGCCTGGAGTGAGAAGACGGTACGGGCGGGATGGTCACCCATCCCGCCCGTACCGCCGTGCGTTATGTGGACGGCCCTCACGGGCCGATGGAGGACTGCCCCTCGCCGTCGCGACCAGGACCCATCAGACCATCCGCCACCAGCCCACTCGCGTCGATTCCGCTGATCCGCGCCCATCGAGGCAGCGGGCGGTCGTCGCGGTGGACCCGACCGGCGGTGGAGAAGGATATGAGGCGGCACGCTAGCCGCGCACGATCACCTCCGCCACCCCTGACCGGCAGCTTGAGCGCCCCAGCGGCCGAGGACCACCCGTACCGCCGAGGCGGTCGAGCGGGAGCATGAGCCTCGATCAGCCGAACGGCCGGGCTTCGACCGATGTCACTTGGCCTCGACCAGCGGCAGGGACCGGCCGGCGCCGCCGCCGGGCAGCGCGATCGAGGAGAAGTGCGAGACCACCCGCTCGTCGGTCGGGTCGTCGGCCGGCGTGTGGTGCACGACGAGCCGGTTGTAGAGGGTGTCCCGCTGGGCGGGGATCCGGTCCGCCGAGCGGATCATGCCGATCAGCTCGTGCAGGTTGGAGCGGTGCCGGGCGCCGGCCGAGGAGATGACGTTCTCCTCCAGCATGATCGAGCCGAGGTCGTCCACGCCCATGTGCAACGCGAGCTGCCCGACGTCCTTGCCCGTGGTGAGCCAGGATGCCTGGAGGTGCGGCACGGTCTCGAAGAAGAGCCGGGCCACCGCGACCAGCCGCAGGTACTCCAGCGTGGTGGCCTGCGTGCGGCCCTTGAGGTGGTTGTTCTCCGGCTGGTACGTCCACGGGATGAAGGACCGGAAGCCGCGGGTGCGGTCCTGCACGTCGCGGATCATGCGCAGGTGCTCGATCCGCTCGGCGTGCGTCTCGCCGGTGCCCATCATCATGGTGGCGGTCGACTCGATGCCCTGCCGGTGGGCCAGCTCCATGACCTCCAGCCAGCGCTCGCCCGACTCCTTCAGCGGCGCGATGGCCTTCCGCGGCCGCTCGGGCAGCATCTCCGCCCCGGCTCCCGCGATCGAGTCCAGGCCGGCGGTCTTGATCCGCGCGATGGCCTCGTCCAGGCTCACCCCGGAGACCTTCGCCATGTGCAGGATCTCGCTCGGCCCGATCGAGTGGATGACCAGCTGCGGGTACGCCTGCTTGACCGAGGAGAACAGCTCCTCGTAGTACTCCACGCCGTAGTCCGGGTGGTGCCCGCCCTGGAGCATCACCTGGGTCGCGCCCAGCTCGACCGCCTCGCCGCAACGGCGCAGGATCTCCTCGGTCGGGTGCGTCCATCCCTCGCCGTGCTTGGGCGCGCGGTAGAACGCGCAGAACTTGCACGCCGTCACGCAGACGTTCGTGTAGTTGATGTTGCGATCGATCAGGTACGTGACGATGTTGTCCGGGTAGCGCCGCCGGCGCACCGCGTCCGCCGCCTCGCCCAGCGCGTGAAAGGGCGCCTCGGTGTAGAGCAGCAGGGCCTCCTCGGGCGTGATCCGCCCGCCGTCCGCGCCGCGCTGCAGGATGTCGTCGATCTCCCGGCTCACCGTCACACCCCGAGCCTACGTCGCCCCACCCGGGTCGACCGCCTGGCCCCGGCGAGGTGCGGCCCGCCCCACAGCCGCCGCCGTCAGCTCTCGCGGACCTCGACCCGTCGGAGAGCACCACCCGGAACCGCTCGTCCACCGCTCCGACACGCTCCCGGAACCCACCCGTCTGCGGGAAGGCCCGCAACCGGTCGTCGGGTCACGCGTCGTAGTCGACCGTGAGCCTGTCGGTGGTCGGGCTCGACTGGCAGGTCAGGACGTAGCCGGCGGCCAGCTCGTCAGGCTCCAGCGCGTAGTTTCGGGCCATCGTGACCGCGCCGTCGACGACCTTCGCCTTGCAGGTCGAGCAGACGCCACCCTTGCAGGCGTACGGCAATTCGCCGCGTACCTTCAGCGCGGCGTCCAGCACCCGCTCCTCGCGGCCCATCGTGAAGCTCGACGAGCGGCCGTCCAGCAGGATCGTGACCTCGGCTCCGGCACCCGCCTGCTCGGTCGCACGCCGCACCGGCTCCGGCGGCGCGTCGACGTGGAACAGCTCGGTGTGCACCGCCGACTCGGGCAGCCCCCGGGCGGTCAGCACGTCCCGGACGTCGACCACCATCGCGTACGGGCCGCAGAGGAACCACTCCTCGATGGCGTCGCCCGGAACGATGGTGCCCAGCAACCGGCCCAGCCGCTCGGCGTCGATCCGCCCGGAGAGCAGCGGCGACTCGCCCTGCTCCCGGGAGAGGACGTGCACCAGGTGCAGCCGGGTCGGATACCGGTCCTTCAGGTCGGCAAGCTCCTCGGCGAACATCACCGTGTTCGCCGTGCGGTTGCCGTACACCAGGGTGAAGGTGCTGGCCGGCTCGACGGCCAGGGCCGTGGCGACCAGCCCGAGCACCGGGGTGATGCCGGAGCCGGCGACGACCGCGCCGTAGTGCCGCGCCCGGTCCGGCGCGAACGCCGTCGTGAAGGTGCCCAGCGGCGGCAGCACCTCGACCGTGTCGCCGCCGCGCAGCGCGCCGCAGGCGAACGCCGAGAAGGCGCCGCCGGGGATCTCCCGCACCCCGATCCGCAGCCGGCCGTGCCGGGCCAGGTCGTCGGGTGTGGAGCAGATGGAGTACGACCGGCGCACGTCGGCGCCGTCCTCGGCGACCCGGCGCACGGTGAGGTGCTGGCCCGCGCGGAACGCGAAGGTCTCGCGCAGTTCCTCGGGTACGGAGAAGGTGACCGCGACGGCGTCGTCGGTGAGCCGGTCGACGGAGGCGACCGGTAGCGGGTGGAAGACCGGCCGGCGGCGAACCGGACGGGTGATCGTGACTGTCACAGCGCCTTCAGGTGGTCGAAGGGGTCGGAGCAGGAGCGGCAGCGCCACAGCGCCTTGCACGCGGTGGAGCCGAACCGGCTGACCTGCTCGGTCTCGGGTGAGCCGCAGTGCGGGCAGCGGACGGCGAGGGTCAGCGGCACCACGCCGGCGGCGGGCACCGGAGCCGGCGGGACGATGCCGGCGGCGGCGAGCTTGGCCCGCCCGCCCTCGGAGATCCAGTCGGTGCTCCACGCCGGGCTGTAGACGGTGCGGACCTCCGCGTCCCCGTGACCGGCCGCCGCCAGCGCGCGGCGGATGTCGGCCCGGATCACGTCCATCGCCGGGCAGCCGGTGTAGGTCGGGGTGATGGTGACGGTGACCCGACCGCTGGCCGGATCCTCCTCGACCGCGCGCAGGATGCCCAGCTCGTCGATGGTGACCACCCGGATCTCCGGGTCCACCACCGCCGCCACGGCCGCCCTCGGGTCACTCACCGGGCCACCGTCGTTCGCGACTGCGGGGCTCCGCTGCGCTGCACTCCTCGCGCTCACCATGCCGCCGTCGCTCGCGACTGCGGGGCTCCGCTGCGCTGCACTCCTCGCGCTCACCATTTCGCCCCCGGGTGGGCGCGGTGCAGCACCTGCATCTCGGCGAGGAGGTACGACAGGTGCTCGGTGTGCACGCCCGTCCGCCCGCCGACCGGCGCCCAGCGGCTCTCCGGCCGCGTGAGCGTCGCCTCGGCCAGCACCGGGCCGACGCTGTCGTCGAACGCCGATCGCAGGGTGGCCGGGTCGACCGGCGCGGCCGGGTCGGCGGCGAACAGCTCGTGCGTGTACGGCCAGACCTGGTCGACGGCCGCCTGCATCCGGCGGTGCGACTCTTCGGTGCCGTCACCCAGCCGCTTCACCCACAGCGCGCCGTGGTCCAGGTGGTACGCCGACTCCTTGCGCGCCTTGGCGCCGATCGCGGCCAGCCGCTCGTCCGCGCATCCGGCCAGCGCCGTGTACAGCGGCAGCTGGTACGCCGCCAGGAAGAACAGCTTCGCCATGGTCACCGCGAAGTCGCCGTTGGGCAGCTCGACCAGGAGCACGTTGCGGAACTGGCGGTCGTCGCGCAGATAGGCCAGCGCGTCCTCGTCCCGCCCGGCGCCCTCCAGCTCGCCCGCGTACGACAGCAGCAGGCGGGCCGCGCCGAGCTGGTCGAGGGCGATGTTGGTCAGCGCGATGTCCTCTTCCATCTCCGGCGCACGGGTGGTCCACTCGGCCAGCCGTTGCGCGGCGATCAGCGCGTCGTCGCCGAGGCCGAGGGTGAAGTCGAGAGGGCCGTTCACGCCACCACCTCGCTTCGCTCGGCGGCGACGCGAAGGGCCCCGCTGCTGAGCTGGCTGGTTCGCTCGCTCCGCTCGCTCACAGGTGGGCCACCCCGTCCGGCACCTCGTAGAAGGTGGGATGGCGGTAGACCTTGTCGGCCGCCGGGTCGAAGAAGGCGTCCTTCTCGTCCGGGCTGGACGCAATGATCGCGCCGGCCGGCACCACCCAGATCGACACGCCCTCCTGCCGTCGGGTGTAGAGGTCCCGGGCGTTGCGCAGGGCCAGTTCGGCGTCGGGGGCGTGCAGGCTGCCGACGTGGGTGTGCGACAAGCCGCGCCGGGCCCGCACGAAGACCTCCCACAGCGGGGTCTGCTCCATGCTGGTTCGCTCGCTCACGCTGCCACCTTCTCCTTCTGCCCGGCCCGCTTGGCGGCGTACGCCGCGGCGGCCTCACGCACCCACGCGCCGTCGGCGTGCGCGGCCCGCCGGTGCGCCATCCGCTCCCGGTTGCACGGCCCGTCGCCGGAGATCACCCGCATCAGCTCGTCGTAGTCCGGCTGGGTGTAGTCGTACGCCTGCCGCTCCTCGTTCCAGCGCAGGTCGTCGTCGGGGATGCGCAGCCCGAGGATCTCCGCCTGCTGGACGCACATGTCCACGAAGCGCTGGCGCAGGTCGTCGTTCGAGAAACGCTTGATCTTCCAGGCCATCGACTGGGCGGAGTGCGTGGAGTTGCCGTCCGGTGGGCCGAACATGGCCAGCGACGGGTACCACCAGCGGTCCACCGCGTCCTGGGCCATCGCCTGCTGCGCCGGGGTGCCGTGCGCCAGCGTGTGCAGGATCTCGTAGCCCTGGCGCTGGTGGAACGACTCCTCCTTGCAGACCCGGATCATCGCCCGGGCGTACGGGCCGTAGGAGCAGCGGCACAGCGGCACCTGGTTGACGATGGCCGCGCCGTCCACCAACCAGCCGATCGCGCCCATGTCGGCCCAGGTCAGAGTGGGGTAGTTGAAAATCGAGCTGTACTTCTGCCGTCCGTCGAGCAGCAGCCGGACCAGCTCGTCACGACTGATGCCGAGGGTCTCGGCCGCGGCGTAGAGGTAGAGGCCGTGGCCGGCCTCGTCCTGCACCTTGGCCAGCAGGATCGCCTTGCGCTTGAGCGAGGGCGCCCGGCTGATCCAGTTGCCCTCCGGCTGCATACCGATGATCTCGGAGTGGGCGTGCTGGGCGATCTGCCGGATCAGTGTCCGGCGGTACGCCTCCGGCATCCAGTCCCGTGGCTCGATCTTCTGCTCCGCGTCGATCACCTCGGTGAAGTACGCGGCCAGGTCCTCGTCCGGCGCCGGGCCGCCGCGCCGCTGACGACCGGCGGCCTCGCGCAGCTCCGCCTCGGCCGCCTCGACCTCGCCGAGCAGGCCGCCGCCGGCCGCGTCGTCCGGGGCGGAGAAGTCATTGCCATACATGACGACAAGTGTTACAGCTTGCGCCACGATGCACCAGGGGGTGTAACAGGAAACCCGAGTCACCTTCCGTTACGAATGGGCGTCCCTCTTTCACGCTGCGCAGCCATCACGACTATGACCTGGCTCACTTCATCAAGATGAATCCCCCTAGAAGCCACATACCGTCTCGATATCCCGCCTTTATTGCACCTCGGCAGGTGTCGGGCTCTGGTGGTCGGCCGGTCCGGACGTAGACTTCTGCCGGTCACACGATCGGCTGCCAGACTCGCCGTCTCCACAGAGGCCATCTCCCCCGGCCTCGGCGATCGCACCGGTCGCCCCGGACAACAAGCCGGTCCCCCCGGCCCTGACATCTGGAGCTCACCCAACTCATGCGATCTCGCGTGATCATGGTGTTCGCCGTCGTGGCGGTCCTGCTCGGTGGCGTCCTGCTGGTCCCCGCCGCGTACGCCCGGCTCGCCGGCGACGACAGCAGCGGAGGCGCCGGCGGCGGCGCCGGGAGCGTTGCCGCGCCCTCGCCCACCCCACCGCCACCACCCACGCTGGCCGCCGGCCCGGTGTCGGTGACGTTCAAGGGCGACTTCTTCTCGTGGGCCCTGATGGACCGGCAGACCGGCAAGATCTCCGGCTCGTCCAACATGACCTCGACCAGCTCCACCGAGTCGATGATCAAGGCGTGGATCGTCTCCGACTATCTGCGCCAACTGGGCGACAAGGAGCCGAGCGCGGCGTTGAAGAAGGCCGCGAGCCTCGCCATCCGGGACAGCAACGACGACGCGGCCAACCTGGTCTACAAGGCCGCCGGCGGGTCGTACGTCGTCCCGCCGGGCAGCCAGCCGGGGCCGGTCATCAAGCGGGCCATCAGCATCTGCGGCCTGACCGACACCAAGCGTGGCAACGTGCCGAAGTACGAGGGCTTCTGGAGTTTCACCCGGATGTCCCCCCGGGACGCCGTCCGCCTCGGTGACTGCATCGCCGACGGCAAGGCAGCCGGCCCGAAGTGGACCAAGTGGGTGCTCAGCGAGATGAGCAAGGTGCAGGGCACCACCGCGGCCAAGGACCAGAAGGCCAAGTCCGGCGGTGGCCGCTGGGGGATCATCAACGGCCTGCCGAAGTCGATCACCGCCCAGGGCCCGGTCAGCATCAAGAACGGCTGGACGCCGCTCTACTACGACGGCAACTGGCACGTCAACTGCCTCGCCGTCACCGACAGGTGGAGCCTCGCGGTGATGCTGCGTTACTCGATCAAGAACGGGCTGGACTACGGTGCGCAGGTCTGCGCCAGCGTGGCCACCCAGCTTGTCACCCCGCAGCCCGGCGCCGCGCTGAAGGTGCCGCAGCAGCCGGTCGGCAAGCTCTGATGGCCGGCAACCGTCGGGCGGACCGGCGCGGCGGCGGCGAGGCGTCCCCGCTGCGGCTGGTCGCGATCGCGGTCATCCTCATCGGGCTGGTCCTGGTGTCGCTGCGGCTGCTGCCCGGGTCGCCGTTCGAGTCGTCCGCGGCCGCCCGGTGGGGCGACGCGGGCACCACCACGAACGACCGGTCCACCGGCACGCCCACCGACCGCAGCGCCCGGGAGCCGGCCCCGGCGCCGAGCCCCAGCCCGTCGCTGGAGCCGCTGCCGTTCCAGGCCAAGGACCTCAAGCTCGACATCGAGGGCTGGTACTCCTGGAGCGTGCTCGACCGCCGGACCGGAAAGATCATCGGTTCGAAGAACATGGACGAGACCAGCACCACCGCGTCGATGATCAAGTCGTGGATCGTCGCCGACTACCTCCGCCGCGCGGCCGACGCCGGCGACACCCCGAGCGACGCCAAGCTCGCCGACGCGACGCGGATCATCCGGGACAGCGACAACACCCGCGCCGAGCAGTTCTACACCTCGGTCGGCCGCGCCGCCTCGATCCGGCGGCTGCTCTCCATGTGCAAGCTGACCGACAGCAGCGTGGCCGCCGACGGCGGCTGGAGCCGGACGGCGCTCTCCCCCCGGGACACCGCCCGCCTGGGCAACTGCATCGCCGACGGCACCGCCGCCGGGCCGAAGTGGACCAAGTGGCTGCTCAACGAGATGCGGCTGGTGCGCGGCGCGGGCGACTTCGGCATCCGCAAGGCGTTCCCGGCCGCGGAGCAGAAGAAGATCGCCATCAAGAACGGGTGGATCGACCGCACCAGGGAGCAGCAGATGCACATCAACTGCCTGGCCGTCGGCGACACCTGGACGATGGGCGTGATGGTCAAGTACCCGATCGACATGGGCTACGACTACGGCATGAAGAACTGCCAGAAGATCACCGAGGCGCTGCTCCGCCCCGGCGTCTGACCGCCGCTTCGCCCACTCGGGAGCGCCCGGTGGGTCGCCTGCCCGGCCGCTCGATCCGACGATCGATCGGGCTCCGTCCGGCCGCTCGGCCGCTCGATTGGCCGGCTCGGCCGGGTTGCCCGGTGGGGTCCCGGCCGGCCGCTTCCGCTGAGCCGGCGGGTCAGCCGGCGAAGAACTCCGGGCCGCCGTCCGGCAGGTCCGGGACCTCGCCGAGCGCGGCGGCCCGCCGGGCGAACTCGCGCAGCCCGTCGACCTGCCGGGCGCCGAGCGAGAAGTCCAGGGTCCGGAAGTACGTCGCCAGCGTCTCGGCGTCGAACGTCTCCCACCGGGCCGCCGCCTCGGCAACCTGGTCCAGCTCCGCCAGGCAGAGGTCACGGGACCGCAGGAACGCCTCGTGCACCTCCTTGACCAGACCCGGGTGGGCTGCGGCGAAGTCGCGCCGGACCGCCCAGACCGCGAAGACCATCGGCAGGCCGCTCCACTCCCGCCACGCCTGCCCGAGGTCGGTGACGATGAGACCGCGGCTCGGCGCCTCGTAGAGCGCACGCAGCGCCACGTCACCGATCAGCACCCCGGCGTCGGCCTCCAGCAGCATCTGGGTCAGGTCCGGCGGGCAGCGGAAGTACTCGGGTCGGACGCCGTACCGCTCGGCGAGCAGCAGCTGGGCCAGCAGCACCCCGGTCCGCGAGGTCGAGCCGAGCGCCACCCGGGCGCCGTCCAGCTCCGCGAGGGGCTTCGTGGAGACGATGTTGACCGACAGCACCGGACCGTCGCTGCCCACCGCCAGGTCCGGCAGGAGCAGCAGCTCGTCGGCGTGCTTCAGGTACTCGACGTACGTGATCGGGCCGATGTCCAGATCACCGGCGACCAGCGCGGCGCTCAACCGGTCCGGCGAGTCCTTGTGCAGGTCCACGTCGAGCAGGGCACCGGAGCGCATCAGGCCCCAGTAGATCGGCAGGCAGTTCAGGAATTGGATGTGCCCGACCCGGGGACGTGCGATGCGCTCAGCCATGACCCGACGGTATCCCTGGCCTCCGGCTCCGGCTCGGCGGGCCGACCTGGAGTGGCCAACCCCGCATCCGCCCCGGCGGCCCGCTGGCGCCGCGGTCCACCCGGGTCGTCCGGCGACGAACGGCGTGCCACCCGGGCGACGACCGGCACGAAGGCCAACACCACCAGGAGCCCGACCACGCCGGCTGCGGCGATCAGTGGCCGGGGCGGCACGGCCGTGAGCAGCGCGCCACCGATGAGGAAGCCGGCCATCGAGCCTCCCTGCACCGCCGCGCCGTAGCTGGCGTACGCCCGGGCGCGCATCGCCTCCGGCACGCGGCGAGCGGTGAGCAGGTTGGCGAAGACGTTGTCGCCGCCGTTGGCCGCCCCGCCCACCAGCCAGAGCGGCACCAGCAGGCCCGCCGCCGGCACCATCGCGGCGAGCAGCACCATGAGGCTGCAGCCGGCCAGCGTGACCAGCACCCCACGGACCAGCGCGGCATCGTCGGTGAACCGGTGGGCGAGCCGGGCTGCCAGCCAGCCACCGGGCAGCATGCCGGCCATCCATGCCGCACTGACCAGTCCAAAGGTGGTCGGCGAGCCGTTCAGGGTCTCCCGGATGAAGAAGACCTCGATCACGTTGATGCCGCCGATCGCCGCGATCACCACCGCGGTGCTCACTACCATGACGAGCATCAGCGGGTCCCGGCGCAGCCGCCAGGCGGGGGCCGTACCGCCTGCTTCGACCGGAGTGGCCGGGGTGACGGCGGTCCGCCGGCCACCGCGCCGGGTGCCCAACAGCAGGCCGGCAGCCACCAGTGCCAGGTAACTCACGGCGTCGAGCAGCAGCGGTACGCGGGTGCCGAACGACCCCACCAGCAGCCCGGCCAGCACCGGCCCGCCGAGCGCGCCGAGGGAGACCGCGGTCTGGCTGATCGCGCTCGCCTTCGGCAGGTCGTCGGGGCGGACCATCGTCGGCAGCAGCGCCGCCAGGCAGGGCTGGGTCACCGCGAGCCCGCAGGCGAGCAGCGCGACGAGCCCGACCACCAGCACCGGCTGCTCGACGAGGGCGAGCAGCGCGCAGATCGCCGCCTGGGCCAGCCCGACGGTCACCAGCAGGGTGCGGCTGTCCACCCGGTCGGCGAGCCGGCCGGCGAGCGGGGCGAGCACCACCAGCGGCAGGGTGGCCGCGAGCAGCAGCCCGGACACGGCGAGCCCACCGGCACCGGCGCCCTGAAGAGCCAGCGCGAGCGCGGTCGCCGCGAGGAAGTCACCGCAGATCGTGGTGCCCCGCGCGGTGGCGACCAGCCAGACATCCGGCCACCGCGACTCGACAGTTGTGAAGGACATACTTCGAAAATAATCCTTCACAACTGCCCGGCACAACCCCTACGGCAGCGGCACCACGTGGTACTGCACAGACACGGCCCGCGCACCCGCCGGCGGGTCGGCCTGGCGCCGACGCTGGCGGTACGGCTCCAGCAGCGCCGAGACCGCCTCGTTCACCCCGGCCATCTCCTCCGCCGTGAGCAGGAGCAGCGTGTCGCTGAACAGCGCCACCTCGTACCACTCGGCCGGCTCACTCCCGGCGCGCCGCAACCAGTCCCGGGTCCGCTCCATGTCCCGAACCGCGTGGGCCTCCACCAACGCCTGCTCGGCCGCACGCGCCTCGGGCCCGGCATCGCGGCCCGCGTCGACCATCCAGTTGCTGCTGAAGGTGCGCCACACACGTTCGCGCGCATCACCCCGACTCGGCGCCTGCTCGATCAGGCCGAACTTCGCCAGCGCCCGCAGGTGGTAGCTGGCCGCACTCGGCGACAGCCCGGCGACCTCCGCGCACTCGGTGGCGGTCCCCCCGCCCTCGCGGCTGTTCAGATATTCCATGATCGCGATCCGGGCCGGATGCGCCAGCGCCCGCATCACCTGCGGGTCACTGATCGTCAGCCGACGCGGCTCGGGGCGGGCCTCGGTCATGCAGCCATGATCCCGGCCACCCGCCCGACCCGCCATCACCCCCCACGTTGGGCGCCCCGCCGTTTCGTCAGCATCTACCAGCCTCGCCGGCCAGCCCGGACGCCGGACACCCCGATGCGGCGGCGGGAGATGGGCGACCCGGCCATGGCTCGCCGCGTGGCGTCGCCCCACGGTCCCCACGGTCCGCCTCGCCGCCTGAGCGGGGGCGCGATCTGCGCCAGCCTGGACAGGCGGCAGAGGCGCACCGCCCCTCGGAACGCGGCGAGATTGTCGTACGTGTGTTCTATCGTCAGTTCATGTTGGGGGCGTTGGCGCAGGTGGACGGTGCCGTTGACGACTGCGCCGAAGCCGCTCTGTGGGCGCTCTCAGACGACGAGCTGCTGGCGTCGCTCGACGCGACGCACGCCGTCGCGCAGCGGTTGACCACCGTTCAGCTCGGGCTGGTGCGCGAGCTGGACTCCCGCGGTCTGGCGGTCGCCCGGGGCGCCTCGTCCACGGCGGTCTGGCTGCGGGAGCGACTTCGACTCTCCGGTCGATCGGCCCGCCATCTGGTCCAGCTCGCCGCCACCGTCGCCAGCGCACCGCCGACGGTCCGCGAGGCCATGCTCGCCGGCGCCATCACCGTCGACCAGGGCCGGGTGCTGGCGGAGGCGGTCGCGGCCCTTCCGGCCGAAGCGGGGCCGGAGGTGGCTGACAAGGCCACCCAACTGCTCGTCGAGTGGGCCGACCGGTTCGACCCGGCGACCCTGAGCCGTCTCGGGGAGCGCGTCCTCACGCACGTCGCACCGGATCTGGCCGACCAGGCCGAGCTGGTGGCTCTCGAACGGGCCGCCCAGCGTGCCGAGGCCCGCAGGCACGTCACCCTCTCCGACCAGCAGGATGGGCAGGTACGCCTCAGCGGCAGCCTCGACACCGAGACCGCGAGCCTGCTGCGTGAGGCGATCGACCCGCTGTGCGCCCCGGCAGGTGCGCACGACGACCGCAGTCCCGGTCAACGCCGAGCCGATGCGCTCGGCGAGATCTGCCGGCTGGCGCTGCGCACCGGGCACCTGCCGGACAGCGGCGGGGACCGACCGCAACTGGTGTGACCGTGTCGCTGGACGCGCTGGTCAACGGCGTACGTGCCGGTGCCCTGGAGAGCGGCGCGCGCCTCACGCCGGGCGCGGTCCGCCGCCTCGCCTGCGACGCCGCCGTGTTGCCGGCCGTGCTGGGCGGCAACAGTCAGGTCCTGGACGTCGGGCGGCAACGCCGGCTCTTCACCGGGCCGCTGCGCCGCGCGCTGGTCCTCCGCGACGGCGGCTGCGCCTTCCCCGGCTGCGACCGACCGTCCCGGTGGTGCGACGGTCACCACGTCCGGCACTGGGCCGACGGCGGCGCGACGGCGCTGGGCAACGCGGTCCTGCTCTGCGGCCACCACCACCGGCTGATCCACCACGGCGACTGGACGGTCCGGATCGGGCCGGACGGCCAGCCCGACTTCCTCCCACCCCGCTGGCTCGACCCGCTCCGCATCCCACGCCGCAACCTCTACCACCGACGCTGCTGACGCCGAGGGGCACCGACCTCCGCCGCGCTTCTCCGGGCCCACCGAGCAGCCCGCACGCGCGCGCCACACCACGCCGAGATGACGGCAGCGTGCGTCACGCTAGGGGCCGGCGGTCGGCTCGGACGACGAGACCGCCGGAAAGGCACAGCTCGCCGTGCTTCTCGGTCCGGTCCGGGCACCTCGCCCGCGCCACGCCGTCTCGTTCGGGTGATCGTGTCGGTAATTCGCTGGAAGGGTGCGGGCAGGGGGCGTAGGGTTGCAGGCCGCTTGACGGCCGAGGTGAGCTGCACCGGAACGGACGTCCCCGCGCCGGGCGGCCGGCCATCCGGCCCCGGACACGCGAGCGAGCAGCAGATGTGAACGATGGGACGTCAGCATGCCCGCACTCGACCTCGACACCCACCTCGACACGGATCTGGCCGCCGAGCGCGCACACCTGGCGGCCTCGCGGGCGGCGCTCAAGCGGATGCGGGAGCGGGCCGAGGCTCTCTTCTCCACCGGGGACCAGGTGGCCGGTGACGCCTACGCCGCGGAGACGCTCGGCCGCACCCTGGCCCGCCGCGTCGCGGAACTGGCCGACGACCCGACCACGCCGCTGTTCTTCGGCCGCCTCGACTTCACCGGAACCCCGGACAGCACCACCACCGACAGCACCGCCCGCACGACCGCGGACGGCACCACCACCGATCGCGGCCCCGGCCCAATCCCGGCCCCTACAACGAGCCCAGCGCCGAGCCCGAGCGCAGCCAGCCCCGGCGGTGGCGGTGGCGACCATGACGGTCGGCGGTACCACGTGGGGCGTCGGCACGTCACCGACGAGATGGGCGAGCCGCTGGTGCTGGACTGGCGGGCGCCGGTCTCCCGGTCGTTCTACCGGGCGAGCGCGCGGGATCCGCAGGGCGTGGCGGTCCGGCGCCGGTTCGGGTTCAGCAACGGGGTGCTGACCAGCTTCGAGGACGAGCGGCTGGACCGGGGCGAGGAGCTGGGCACGACCAGCCGGATCCTCACCGCCGAGATTGAGCGGCCGCGCGTCGGGCCGATGCGGGACATCGTCGCCACCATCCAGCCCGAGCAGGACGAGTTGGTCCGGGCCGACCTGGCCGACTCGATCTGCGTGCAGGGCGCGCCGGGCACCGGGAAGACCGCCGTCGGCCTGCACCGGGCCGCGTACCTGCTCTACCTGCACCGGGAGCGGTTGCGGCGGGCCGGTGTGCTGATCGTCGGGCCGAACCGGGCGTTCCTGTCGTACATCGCGGCGGTGCTGCCGGCGCTCGGCGAGGTCGAGGTCGAGCAGGCGACGGTGGAGGAGCTGATCTCGCGGGTGCCGGTCCGGGCGGTGGAGCCGGCCGCGGTCGCCACACTGAAGCACGACGTGCGGATGGCTCGCGTGCTGCACCGCGCGGTGCAGGCGCAGATCGGTACGCCGACCGACTCGATCACGGTGTCGGACGGCTCGTTCCGGTGGCGGATCGGGTTGGAGCCGCTGCACCGGATCGTCGAGGAGACCCGCCGGGAGGGGCTGCCGTACGGCACCGGTCGGGAGCGGGTCCGGGCGCGGGTGGTGAGCCTGTTGCAGCGGCAGGCCGAGGCGCGGCGGGCGGAGTCGCCCAGCGACGCCTGGCTGCGTCGGATGGGTCGGTGCCGGCAGGTGGCCGACTTCCTGGACGCGGTCTGGCCGGCGCTCACCCCCGAGGGGTTGGTGTACGACCTGTTGGCCGACCCGGCCCGGCTGGCCGCCGCCGCGGACGGCCTGCTCACCGACACCGAACAGGCGCTGCTGACCTGGGCGAAGCCGGCCCGTACGCCGAAGGCGACCCGCTGGACGGCGGCCGACGCGGTGCTGATCGACGAGGCGACGGGGCTGCTGGAACGACCCACCGGTTTCGGTCACGTGGTGGTGGACGAGGCGCAGGACCTCTCCCCGATGCAGTGCCGGGCCATCGCGCGGCGCAGCGAGCACGGTTCCGTCACGCTCCTCGGTGACCTCGCACAGGGCACCGCGCCGTGGGCGGCGACCGACTGGAAGGAGTCCCTGGCGCACCTGGGCAAGCCGAACGCGGTGGTGGTGCCGCTGACGATCGGCTTCCGGGTGCCCGCCGCGGTGGTCGCGTTCGCCAACCGGCTGCTGCCGGCGCTCGCGGTGGACGTACCCCCGGCCGAGTCACTGCGCCGCGACGGCGGCCTGGACGTGCGTACCGTCGCCGATCTGACCGCCGCGACGGTGGCCGAGGTGCGCGCGGCGCTCGCGCACGACGGCTCGGTCGGTGTGATCGCCGCGGACGACGCGGTCGACGGGCTGCGCGCGGCGCTGGCCGCGGCCGGCGTGCCGACCGCGAGTGCCGACGACGTGGCCGACGCGGAGCGGGTCACCGTGGTGCCGGCGACGCTGGTCAAGGGTCTGGAGTACGACCATGTGGTGGTGGTCGAGCCGGCCGCGATCGTCGCGGCCGAGCCGCGCGGGCTGCACCGGCTGTACGTGGTGCTCACCCGCGCGGTGTCCCGGCTCGCGGTGTTGCACCGCGAGCCGTTGCCCGGGCCGCTTGTGACGTGGTCAGCGACCGGAGAGGGCTGACGCGATCTCGCGTAGCGGCTTGCCGGGTTCGGCGATCGGCACGGTGAAGGCCAACCACGAGCCGTCGGTGAACTCGACCCGGAGCCGCTTCGGGTTGAGCCGGTGCCAGCCCACGCGGGCGTCGGCCACGGCGGTCCGGGGCGCCGACCACACCACACGGGTGCCGGCCACCGCCCGTTCGTCGTCGACCCGGCTCGACCAGAGCTTCACCGGCCCGGACGCGCACACCACCAACCGCCGGTCGGTGACGGCGAGGACGGTGTCGTCGAGGGTGGTCGCGGGAGGCGTCGGTCGCCGGGAGTGCTGCAGGGTGGAGGCGAGGGAGCCGGGGGCGCCCCGGCCGGCCACCCCGTGGGTGAGGCGGTCGACGATCCGATCCCCCGCCGGAAAGGTGAGCAACGGCGAGAGCAGGTTGAGCAGCGCGCCGGAGACGCCGCCGCCCGCCCCGGGGGGCTCCGGACGCTCCGCGTCGGGCGGGTCGGGAGGCAGGACACCCTGGGCGATCTCGGTCTTCGCGACGGCGAGCACCCGTTCCCCCGGCTCGACGAGCTGAGTCAGCCGTTCCTGGTAGCTGATGTCGACCATCGGCTCAGTATCGGTCCGGTCGGTCGCCGGCCGGCCGTTCGCTGCCGGACGTCTCGATGTCCCGGGGGCGGGCGCCGAGGTCAGGCACCATTGACTTTGTGGCGTAAAGTAGTTTGCGTGGACCCCGACGACGACCTGCCACCGCCCGACGCCGCGGCGGCGCTCCAGCTGATCCGAGACCAGCGGGGGGCGACCGCACGCCAGCTCCAACCGGACGCCCGACTTCTCTACTGGCCCTGGGGTGTCGCCTGGCTGGTCGGCTTCGGGCTGTTCTTCCTCCGGTTCTCCCCCGACGGTCGGGGGCTGCTCCGGCTGCCCGACTGGCTGCCACTGACCGCCCTCTTCGTCCTGCTCGTGGCCGCCGCGGCGATCCAGGCGGTGACGGGCAAGCGGGCGTACGGCCAGGTGACCGGCGACTCGTCCCGACGCGGGCGCTGGTACGGCTGCGCCTGGGTCCTCGGCTCGCTGAGCGTGTTCGCGGTGCTCGGCCGGGTCGTCGACCACCTGCCATATGACCAGGCGGCGCTGCTCTGGTCGGCGACCGCCGTCGGGCTGACCGGCGCGCTGCAGATGGCCGGTGGGGCCATCTGGCTGGACCGGGACCTGTTCCGGCTGGGCGTCTGGATCAGCGTGACCAACGTGATCGGCACGTTCGCCGGGCCGGGCTGGCACGCGCTGGTGCTGGCGGTGGCCGGCAGTGGCGGGATCCTGGCCGCCGGCGCGATCAGCTGGCGTCGACAGCGGCACCCGCAGTGACCGAGCTGGATCCGGTCATCCACGCGCAGGCCCGCCTGCGGGTCGTGGCGAGCCTCTCCGCACTCGGCGACAGCGACCGCATCACCTTCCCCCGCCTGCAGGAGCTGCTCGCGATGACCGCCGGCAACCTCTCGGTGCACCTGCGCAAGCTCGAGGACGCCGGCTACGTCGAAATCAGCAAGACCCACCGTGGCCGCACCCCGACCACCCTGATCCGGCTCAGCAGGCGGGGCCGGCTCGCGTTCGAGGAGTACACGGAAGCGATCCGCGCCCTGCTCGATCCCACCTCGTCGAAGGAGCAGTCATGATCCTCGCGCGTGCCGACCAGGCCAGCCGCCGGTACGGCGACGTCCTGGCCCTCGACCGTGTCGACCTGGACGTCCGGGCCGGTGAGCTGGTCGGCCTGCTTGGCCCCAACGGTGCCGGCAAGAGCACCCTGATGAACCTGCTCGTCGGTCTGCGCCGGCCCAGCTCCGGACGGGTCGAGCTGTTCGGCGGCGACCCCCGCGACCCGGCGTCCCGGCGACAGATCGGGGTCACCCCGCAGGAAACCGGCCTGCCCGGGACTCTGCGCGTCGGCGAGGTCGTCGACTTCGTGTCCGCGCACTACCCGGACCCGGTGCCCCGCGCGGAACTGTTGAACCGCTTCGGCCTGGGCGACCTCGCCCGGCGGCAGACCGGCGGCCTGTCCGGCGGGCAGCGGCGTCGGCTCGCGGTGGCGCTGGCGTTCGTCGGCCGGCCCCGACTGGTGCTGCTCGACGAGCCGACCACCGGCCTGGACGTGGCCGCCCGGCACACCCTGTGGGACGCGATCCGGGCGTTCCACGACGACGGCGGGACCGTCCTGTTGAGCAGCCACTACCTGGAGGAGGTGGAGACACTGGCCCGCCGGGTGGTGGTGATCGGGCAGGGCCGGGTGCTCGCCGACGACACGGTGGACGCGGTACGCGGGATCGTCGGCGTACGCCGGGTCAGCCTGGTCGCCGACGAACTGCCCGAGCTGCCCGGCGTCGTCCGCACCGAGCGGATCGACGGCCGGCTGCACCTGCTCACCAGCGATGCCGACCAGCTGGTCCGGGCGCTGGTCACCACCGGGACCGCCTTCGCCGACCTGGAGGTCCGGCCCACCTCGCTGGAGGAGGCGTTCCTCGCCATCACCGGCGCGGACGGGCCCGCCACCAGCGGCGAACCCATGGGCGAAGACCCCACCACCCGGGAGCAGCCCACCACCGCCGCTGCCGGCGGCCAACCGACCCCCGCCTGAGGAGGCCACCGTGCAGCTCGCCCTGGTCCACGCCCGCTACCAGCTCCTGGAGATCGTCCGGATTCCGGTGGCCGTCTTCGGCAGCGCCTTCTTCCCGGCCGCCGCGATGATCTTCTTCGTGGTGCCGTTCGCCGGGGAGGACGCGACCGGCGCCACCTTCGCCACCGCGTCGATGGTCACCTTCTCGGTGATGAGCGCCAACATCTTCCAGTACGGCGTCGGCGTCGCCGAGGACCGCGACCAGCCGTGGAACCCGTACACCCGGACCCTGCCGGCCGGGCCCGCGCCCCGGTTCGCCGGGCGGGTGCTAGCCGGCCTGGCGCTGACGTACCTGTCGCTGATCCCGGTCGTCGTGATCGGCGCGACGCTGACCGCGGCCCGGATCACCCCGGTGGCCCTCCTGCTGACCGTCGGCACCGTGGCCGTCATCTCGGTGCCGTTCACGCTGATGGGGCTCGCCATCGGCTACTCGCTGCCGAGCAAGGCCGCCATCGTGGTGGCGCAGGTGGTGTTCCTGCCGCTCGCGTTCGGCGGCGGCCTGCTCTCCGCGCCGGGCGAGGCACCCGGGTTCATCGAGACGATCTCGCCGTTCCTGCCCACCCGGGGCGCCGCCGAGCTGATGTGGGCGGCGGTCGGCGACTATTCGGTCGAGCCCCTGGCGCTGATCATGCTCGGCGTCTGGGTGGTGCTGCTCGCCACGCTCGCCGGCTGGGCGTACCGGCGGGATGAGGGTCGCCGGTTCAGCTGACGATTCGCCCGTTTCCACCCCGGTTCGCGGCGGGACGGTGCCAGGATTCCGGCAGGGGGCCGCCGTGGCCGCCGGGGCCGAGAGGGGTCTTGACGTGAGCACCGTCCCGCCGGGTACGCCCTGCTGGGCCGACCTGGCCACCCCGGACCTGACCGACGCGCGGCGCTTCTACCCGGAGCTGTTCGGCTGGACCGGGCAGGTGACGCCGGAGCCCGAGGCGGGCGGCTACACGGT
Source organism: Micromonospora acroterricola (assembly GCF_003172955.1). GTDB lineage: Bacteria > Actinomycetota > Actinomycetes > Mycobacteriales > Micromonosporaceae > Micromonospora > Micromonospora acroterricola. Next base: position 20,724 of record NZ_QGKR01000145.1, read on the forward strand.
CTTCCTGCTCAACGGGCGGGCGGTGGCCGGGGCCGGGCCGCCGGCGATCCCCGACCAGGTGCCGATCTGGTCGACGTACCTGGCCACCGACGACGCGGAACTGGTCGCCGGCCGGGTCGAACGGGCTGGCGGGCAGGTGGTGGTGCCGCCGTTCGAGGTGTTCGACCGGGGCCGGATGGCGGTGTTCGCCGACCCGGCCGGCGCCACCTTCAGCGTCTGGCAACCGCAGGCGATGCCGGGCGCCGAGGTGTTCAACGTGCCGGGCGCGATGAGCTGGACCGAGCTGGTCACCCCCGACCCGGAGGGTGCGAAGGTCTTCTACGAGCTGGTGTTCGGCTGGCAGCCGGACGACCAGCCGGTCGGCGGAATGACCTACACCGGATGGCGGCTCGGGGCGCAGATCGTCGCGGGGATGATGCCGCCGTTCGCCGACGACTTCCCGGCCGACCTGCCCGCGTACTGGACGGTGTACTTCGCGGTGGCCGACGCGGACGCCGCCGCGGCCCGCGCCGCCGGACTCGGCGGGACCATCCTGGTGCCGCCCAGGGACAACCCGGCGGGCCGCTTCGCCGCCCTCCGGGACCCCCAGGGCGCCCTCTTCTCGGTGATCGACCTGGGGCAGTGACCCTGCGCGATCTTGCGCTTTCCGTCGCCGGTGTGGGGCGATGGCCCCGAGTGCCGGGTCAGGTTCCGCTGCGTTGGGGGCGGACGGGGACCACCAGGGGGCCGTGGGTGCCGGGGACCACCCGGACGCTGGCGCGGTAGTGCGTGGCCAGCAGGTGCTCGGTCAGCACCTCCTCGGGGGTTCCGACGGCGACCACCCCGCGGTCGGCGAGCAGGACCATGCGGTCGGCGTACTCGCCGGCCAGGGAGAGGTCGTGCATGGTGGCGAGCACGGTCAGGCCGTGCTCGCGACGCAGCTGGTCGACCAGTTCCAGCACCTCCTGCTGGTGGCCGATGTCCAGGGCACTGGTCGGCTCGTCGAGCAGCAGCAGCGTCGCGCCCTGGGCCAGGGCCCGGGCGAGGAAGACCCGCTGCCGTTCGCCGCCGGAGAGGGTGGCCAGCTCCCGGCGGTGGAAGCCGCTGAGGTCCAACCGGGCGAGCACGTCGTGCACGGCGGCCACGTCCGCGGCCGACTCCCGGCCCAGCGGCGGGATGTACGGGGTGCGGCCCAGCAGCACGTAGTCCAGCACCGACATGCCGGGCGGCACCACCGGGGACTGCGCCACCGTGGCCACCACCCGGGCCCGGTCGCGGCGACGTAGCGCGGCGCTCGGCGTACCGAACAGGGTGATCGCCCCCTGCGCGGACAGCAACCCGCCGATGGCGCGCAGCAGGGTCGACTTGCCGGCGCCGTTCGGGCCGATCACGGTGACCCACTCGCCGGCGGCGACGGTGAGGTCCACGCCGGTGAGGATCGGCGTGCCGTCCAGGCTGACGTGCAGCCCCCGGACCTCGACGGCCGGCACACCGGCCGCGCCCGCGCCGGTCGCACGGTCCGCGGCGGCGGTGGGCTCGCGGCTCACGTGAACACCCGCCGGGCGGTACGCAGCACCAGCACGAAGAACGGGCCGCCGAGCAGGGCGGTGACCACCCCGATCGGGATCTCGGTCGGAGCGGCGGCGGTGCGGGCCACCACGTCGGTGAGCGCCAGGAACGCGGCGCCGAACAGCAGCGACAGCGGCAAAATGACCCGGTAGCTCGACCCGGCGAGCAGCCGGACGGTGTGCGGCACGATGATGCCGACGAAGCCGATCAGGCCGGTCGCGGAGACCGCCGCGGCGGTGCCCAGCGAGGCGGCGGCGATCAGCAGGTAGCGGGAGCGCTGCGGGTGCAGGCCGAGGCTCCTCGCCTCGTCGTCGCCGACGGCGAGGACGTCCAGCTCGCGGCGGTGCAGCAGCACCACCACGGTGGTCAGCACGGCGTACGGCAGCACCAGCAGCACATCGTGCCAGCCGGCGGTGGCGAGCCGGCCGAGCAGCCAGGAGTAGACCGGCTGGATGCTGTCGGAGTGCCGTTGCAGCAGGTACGTCTGCCCGGCGGAGAGGAACGCGGAGACCGCCACCCCGGCCAGGATCAGCATCGTGGGTGAGCGGCTCCGCCCGCCGGCACCACCGAGCAGGTAGGTCATCGTCACGGCGAGCAGGGAGCCGGCGAAGGCCGCCAGCGGGATGGTCATCGGCAGCCCGGTGATCGAGCCCTGCCGACCGGCGCCGCCGAGGGCGATCACCGCGGTGACCGCGAGCCCGGCGCCGGCGGCCACGCCGAGCAGGTACGGGTCGGCCAGTGGGTTGCGGAACACCCCCTGGTAGCAGCCGCCGGCCAGGGCGAGCAGGCCGCCGACGAGCAGGCCCAGCACCACCCGGGGCAGCCGCAGCTCGGTGACGATCGCGATCTCCCGCTCGGTCAGCCCGCTGTCCAGGTGCACCCCCGGGATCAGGTTGAGCAACTCGGCGGCGACGCTGCCCGCCGGCAGGCTGACCGGGCCCAGCGAAACTCCGGCGACCAGCGCGACGAGCACCGCGAACACGCCGGCGACGAGCCAGCGTTTACGCAGCCCGACGGGCCGCGACGCGGGTGGCGTCCCGGCCGGTCGGGTGGGTGGCGCCGGGGCGGCCACCAGCGGCGCCCCGGTCACCGAGCCTTCGTTCGTTCGCGACTGCGAGGATCGCAAACCCGGCTCACTCCTCGCGCTCACGGACGGACGACGGTCACGCGGGCACCTTGGCGACCGCGTCGATGATGACCCGGAGCAGGTCCACGACCCGCGGGCCCCAGCGGGAGGCGACGTCGTCGTCCAGTGCCACGACCTGGTTGTTCTTCACCGCGGTCAGGCCGGCCCAGCCGCTGCGCGCCTTGACCGAGTCGGCGTTCTGCTGGCAGCACTTGGAGTCGGCCAGGAAGACGAAGTCCGGGTTGGCCTTGACGATGAACTCCTGGGACAGCTGGGGGTAACCGCCGTTCTTGCCGTCCGCGTCGGCCGGGTCGGCGATGTTGCTCAGGCCGGCCTGGCTGTAGAGCGAGCCGATGAAGGTTCTGCTGGTCACGCTGTACAGCTCGGGGCCCAGCTCGTGGTAGTAGGTCAGCTTCTCGGCACGCTGCGGCAGGTCCTTGACCAGCTTGGCGATGTCGTCCTTCATCCGGGTGGTGACGTCGGTCGCCTGGTCGGCGTGCCCGGTCAGGGTGCCCAGCTCGGTGATCTGCCGGTACGAGTCGTCCAGGGTGGTCGCCGCCGGGGTCAGGTAGACCGGAATCTTCAGCTTGCCGAGCTGGTCGACGATCTTGTTGCGGTCGTCGGAGAGCACCACCAGGTCGGGGCTCTTGCCGGCGATCGCCTCGGCGTTGGGCTGGAAGCCGGAGAGGTCGGTCTTGGGCGCGTCGGCCGGGTAGTTGGAGTTGTCGTCGACCGCCGTCACCTGCGGGCCGGCGCCGATGGCGAAGAGCATCTCGGTGGCGCTGGCCGACAGCGAGACGATCTTCTCGGGGCGCTTGTCGAGCGTGAGCGAGCCGACCGTCACGGGGTAGTTGGCGGTCGCGGAGCTGGCGCCGGCGGCCGGTTCGTCGCCGGCCTTCTCGGCGCAGGCGCCGAGGGTGAGCGCGGCGACCGCGAGGGTCGCGGCGAAGAGCCGAGGGGTACGTCCGGACATTGGTCCTCCTGTCGGTCGAGGAGTGTGGTGCTTCGCCGACAGGACTTTCGTGCGCCCGCCCACGAGGCGCCCTTCCTCGAAGGCGCGTGTCGCGACCGATCCGCAGGCGACCTGGCTCGTCCCCGTCGTCAGGACGGGGCATCACAGTTGCGGGACAGCGCCGGTGTCGCACCGGCTTCGCTGCGGAGTGGTCGCTAAGACGGTAGCGCACGACCGGGACCACCCATGTTGATCTAGGGCATATCGTCGTGAGTTGATCTCACAACACGACGATATGCCCTGGATCGGCGTGGAAAGAGGACGAACGAGACGGAAGGGTGGGGCCCCGTAGGGGTGGGACGGGGCCCCACCCCGAATCAGGAGGCGGTGATGGTGACGTTGTCCACAGCCGCCTCCACGAGGCTCGCCGTGGAGGCGTCCGCCGCCTCGACCAGGATGCGCACCTGCTGGCCCGCGTACGGGGTGAGGTTGAGGTTGGCGACCGCCCAGGTGCCGTTGCGGTTGGCCGCCGCGCCGGCCTGGGTGAGCAGGGCCGTGGTGCCGCCGTTGTGCACCACGCTCACGCGCAGGTAGTCCGCCGAGGAGGCGTTCGACCCGTGGGCCAGGTACCAGGCCAGAGAGAGGGTCAGCGTGCCGGACGACGGCAGGGTCACCGCCGGGGACCGGGCGCTGGTCACACCGCCGTCGAGGTCGTAGTCACCGGCCGCCGTGCCGGCGAGCCGCCCGGTGACCAGGTCGTTGGCGCCGGCGTACGGGGTGAGCTGCTTGGCCCCGCTGGAGGTGGTCGCCTGGGCGGCGCCCCGCTCGAACGGTCCGGCCGTGGCGGTGTCGGTGCCGGCCGGGTTGGTGGTCCACCCGGTCGCGGTCTCGAAGGTGTCCGACCAGACCGTGGTGCCGCCACCCCCGCCGCCGCAGTACTGCGCCTGCTTGCCGATCGCCCGGTACGGGCAGTCGGCGTACTCGCTGAGCATCAGCACCGCCTCCCGGTTGCGGGAGGTCTGCGCCGGGATCACCTCGTCCGGCGGGTAGAAGCCGCCGCCGCCGGACGACCCCGGGTACATCTCGAAGGTGTACGCCCAGATGTTGTGGGTGGCCCACATCCAGTCGAGGCTGTCCCCGTCGGTGATGTAGAGGTCGCTGGACTGTTCCGGTGTGTAGTTGTTGGTGGCCGCCATCTGCTGCCCGATGGTGGCGAAGGTGTTGTACTGGTCCGCGCTCATCCCCGTCGCGGTGTTCGCGGTGGTGTATCCGTACGGCCAGAGCACCAGCTGCGAGTACGTGTGGAAGTCGATGTTCGCCTTGATCTGCTGTGTCCCGCCGACCACGCGGCTGTTGACGAAGTTGCGCAGCGCCTGGGTCTCCGGCGCGGAGAACGCCGACGGGCCACGGTAGGTCTCCGACGAGGTGGAGCCGGACGAACCACCGCAGCAGCCCCAGTTGTAGCCCCAGTTGCGGTTCAGGTCGGTGCCGACGTTGGACGAGCCGCTGTTGGGCTGCCGGTTCTTGCGCCAGGAGCGGTAGGAACCGGTGGCGATGTCGTACTCGCTGCCGTCCGGGTTGACCGTCGGCACGATCCAGATCTCCCGGCTGTTGACGATGTTCGTGATCCGGGAGTCGCCGCCGTAGCTGTCGGTGAAGAGGTTGAGCAGGTAGATGGCCATCTCGACGGTCAGGTGCTCGCGGGCGTGCTGCTGGGCGTTGAACAGGATCTCCGGCTCACCCTCGTCGGTGCCGACGTTGTCGGAGATCTTCACCGCCATCAGGTCGCGGCCCTCGTACGACGTACCGATGCTGATCTTGCGGGCGATGGCCGGGTGGTCGGCGACGGCCTGGTTGACCACGGCCGTCAGCTCGGCGTAGTCGTGGTAGTTGGAGTCGGCGGGCGGGAAGGCCAGCGTGCCCACCTCGCCGGCGCCGCGCTCGGCGTTCGGCGGCGGGGCGAGCGGTTCCAGCCGGAAGCCGAGCCGGCCGATCGCGGCGGCCTCCGTGGCGGTTGCCGAGATGTGCAGCACGCCGTGTTCGGAGTAGTCGATGGCGGCCCCGGTGCGGGCCACCGCGGTTCGGTCGGCGACGGTCCGGGGGCCGAGCACCCGGTAGCCGGCGGCGGGCTGTTCGGCGGTGCGGTCCGGTGCCGGTCGGGCGGCGACCGGGCCGGTGGCGACGGTGACGACTCCCAGCCCGGTGACGACGGCGAGCACCAGGAGGCGGCGGAGAGGGATGGACGCGCGGAGCGCCATGGACTACCTCCTCAGAGGGCGGGAGATCCCGCTCGGTGGAGGACACTTCACCACCGGTCACATGGTCATATCAATATTTGTCTCTGTCTCCCCCATCCCAGGTGGACCATCGCTGCGGCAATGATTTTCCACCTGTGAACATCTGGCGAAACTTCCTTCCAAGCGAGACACTGACCAGCGACGATGCCCCTCTCGACACCGCGGAGCACCCATGGCCAGATCCCGCCTGCGCGCGGCCGCCCTCGCCGGCGTCACCGCGCTCACCATGCTCGCCACCGCCGCGCCCGCGGCCGCGGCCCAGCCACTCGCCGGTGGCCGACCGCCCACCACCGTCCACGACGAGCAGATCACCTTCCAGGACTGGTCCGGGCCCGCCGACTGGCACCGGGGCAGCCGGGCCGGCACGCGCGTCGTGCCCGGCCTCCGCTCGGGCGTCACGCTGGCCCGCCCGGCCGGCACCACGGAGTACGCCGACCCGCACACCGGCGTCACCCGCAGCTGGGAGTACGGCACCTGGACCTCGCCGGTGACCCGGATCGGCTTCGACGCCACCGAGCTGATCGCCTCGTGGAACGCCGAGACCCCCGCCGGCACCTGGATCCAGGTGGAGATGCAGGGCAGCTACACCAGCGGTGACCAGACCCCGTGGTACGTCATGGGCCGCTGGGCGTCCGGCGACAGCGACATCAAGCGGACCACCGTCAACCGGCAGGGCGACCCCTGGTCGACGATCTGGACCGACACCTTCAGCATCGACGACGCCGCGGCCGGGGTGCTGCTGCGGTCGTACCAGCTGCGGCTGACCCTCTACCGGGCACCCGGGCAGACCGCCGCGCCCGTGGTCCGGATGCTCGGCGCGATGAGCTCGACCGTGCCGGACCGGTTCACCGTCACGCCGAGCGCCGGGCACATCGCCTGGGGCGTCGAGCTGCCGGTGCCGCGCTACTCGCAGAACGTGCACTCCGGGCACTACCCCGAGTACGACGGCGGCGGCGAGGCCTGGTGCTCACCGACCTCCACGGAGATGGTCGTCGAGTACTGGGGACGCCGACCGTCCACGGCCGACACCTCCTGGGTGGACCCGACCTACCCCGACCCGACGGTCAACCACGCCGCGCGGATGACCTACGACTACGCGTACGACGGCGCCGGCAACTGGCCGTTCAACACCGCGTACGCGGCCAGCTTCCCCGGCCTGGAGGGCCGGGTGACCCGGATGCACTCGCTCGACGAGCTGGAACGCTTCATCGCCGCCGGCATCCCGGTCGTGACCAGCCAGTCCTTCCTCGCCAGCGAGCTGGACGGGGCCAACTACGGCACCTCCGGGCACCTGTTCGTGGTGGTCGGCTTCACCGCCGACGGCGACGTCATCGTCAACGACCCCGCCTCGTCCAGCAACGACGTGGTGCGCAACGTCTACCAGCGGAAGCAGTTCGAGCAGATCTGGCTGCGGACCAAGCGGATCAACGCCACCGGCGGCGTCTCCGGCGGCTCGGGCGGCGTCGCGTACCTGATCAAGCCGACGTGGAAGTCCTGGCCCCGGGTCCCCGGCTCCACCAACTGGTGACCCATCCGGCCGAGCGCACTTAATCAAGAGGTTTGCGTCGCCGGGAGTCGTCCTGATGACGCAAACCTCTTGATCAGCGCGAGGGTCGGTCGGTGGGAGGCTCGGGGTCGGTGGAGGGCTGATCGTCGCCGGCCAGGGCGGAGCGGAGGCGCTCCTTCTCGTCGCGGCGGCGCGCCGCCGCGCCGGCCATCTCCTCGGCCATCTCGTCCCGCCAGCCGCGCAGCAGGAAGAAGGACAGCGCGGCGGAGAAGGCCAGCGCCAGCATCAGCTTCAGGAACACGTTCATGTCGATCAACCAGAGGCCCGCCAGCACGGCCACGAACAGCCCGATCCGACCCAGCGTGTACTTGACCGCCGCGCTCACCTGCACCACTCCGTTCTCCGTCACCCGCCAGTGCCGGCGGAAGGTCGACCCGCCCGGCGGGCGGTCGGGGTCAGCCGGTCCGGCGGGCCAGCCAGCGGACGCCCGGGAACCAGACCGTCGCGTACGCCACGGTGAACGCCGCCGCCGCCAGCACCCCGGAGAGCAGCGGCGGCAACCCGGCGCCGAGACCGGCGATCAGCAGCCCGGCGAACACGCCGACCGCGGCGGCGACCAGCGCAGCCACCACCCGGGCCGCGCCGAACTCCCAGGCCCGGAAATCGTCCCAGAAGAGCCAGGCCGGCAGGATCACCGCCAGCCAACCGTTGGTGTGCCCGAAGTCGCCGGCGCCGATCGAGGCGAACGCCCAGTCGAACAGCACGAGCGCCAGCGCGCCGATGACCAGGCCGGCAAGGCACACCCCGAGCAGGTCGCCCAGGGTACGGACGCGCCCCTCGGCGTCCCGCCGGGGAAAGCCGCCCTGCTGCTCGGATCCGCGTCGCTCGGTCATCGACTGCGAGGGTACGTGGTGGCTCAGGCCCACACCTGCTGCGGCTCGGCGCGGCGCTCGGCCAGCGACGGGGCCTTGTCGTACTCCCGGACCACGTTGTAGCGGGTGTCCCGCTCGACCGGCTGGAAACCGGCGTCCCAGATCAGGTGCAGCAGGTCGTCCCGGTGCATGGTGCTCGGGGTGCCGTACGAGTCGGCGTCGTGGGTGATCTTGTATTCGACGACCGAGCCGTCCAGGTCGTCCACGCCGAAGTTGAGCGAGAGCTGGGCGACCGAGAGCCCGTGCATCACCCAGAAGTTCTTCAGGTGCGGCACGTTGTCGAAGAGCAGCCGGGAGACGGCGAACGTCTTCAGCGACTCGGCCGGCGAGGCCATCGTGGTGCGCGCCTGGATCTTGTTACGGATCTTGCCGTCCGCCGAGTCCACGAAGTCGTGCTGGTAACGCAGGGGGATGAAGACCGCGAAGCCGCCGGTCTCGTCCTGCAGCTCGCGCAGCCGCAGCACGTGGTCGACCCGGTGCCGGGGCTCCTCGATGTGGCCGTACAGCATGGTCGCCGGGGTCTTCATGCCCTTGCTGTGCGCCAGGGCGTGGATGCGCGACCAGTCCTCCCAGTGGCAGGCGTGGTCGACGATGTGCTGCCGGACCTCCCAGTCGAAGATCTCCGCGCCACCGCCGGTCAGCGACTCCAGACCCGCGTCCATCAGCTCGTCGAGGATCTCGTCGGCGCTCAGGCCGCTGATCTTCTCGAACCACTGCACCTCGGTCGCGGTGAAGCACTTGAGCTTGACGTTCGGCAGCGCCGCCTTCAGCTCACGCAGCACCTTCGGGTAGTAACGCCAGGGCAGCGTCGGGTGCAGGCCGTTGACGATGTGCAGCTCGGTGAGCTGCTCGTCCTCCATCTCCTTGGCCTTGCGGACCGCCTCGTCGATGCGCATCGTGTACGCGTCCTTCTCGCCCGGCTTGCGCTGGAACGAGCAGTACGCACAGGACGCCGAGCAGACGTTGGTCAGGTTGAGGTGCCGGTTGACGTTGAACATCACCCGGTCGCCGTTGAGCTCGGTGCGCTTGTGGTGGGCCAGCCGCCCCAACCAGGCCAGGTCGTCACTGTCGTAGAGGGCGACCCCGTCCTCCCGGGTCAGCCGCTCACCGGCGTACACCTTCGCTTCGAGCTCACGCTTGAGTCCGGCGTCCATGGCACGTCCCTTCCACCTGCGGTCCCGGTCGAGCGTACGTCGGGACGCCGACAGGCCCGGCGGCACGGTCGGCGGCAGCGACCCACTTCACCAGACTCTCAGCCTCCCGTAACCCGGCGATGCATCGACATCACTGCCCGCGTGCGGTAAGACAGGGTGGGGCGGAACACACACTGGTACCGTCCCGACGGTCGCGCCCATCGAGCGCGGCGACGGGCAGCGGGACGGGGAGCGGAATGGTCTACAGCGGGCGCGGGCGACGGCAGCGACGACGGAGCCCGGTGGTCTCACCGGTGCTGCGTCCGAGGCTGTGGGCCGCCCTGCTCGGGGCGGTCGCCGCCGCCGTGCTGGCCACCCCCGCGTACGCCGAGCCCGGCCTGCCCACGACGGTGCCGGACACCGGCTCGCGCCCGGCCGTGGTCGGCGCGCTCCAACTGCCCGGCGGCGCGCCCGTCGCCGGCATCCCGGTCCCGCCGGTGCTGAACGTCGGCGCCGGCCCGCTGGCAGCGCAGATCGCCGCGGGCGAGACCCAGGTCGGCACGCTCGGCGAGGCGCTGCTGCTGAGCCGGCAGAAACGAGCGGACGCGCAGACCCAGCTGGAGGCCGCCGGCAGGGCGCTGGCAGCGGCGCAGGACAACCTGCTTCGCGCCCAGCAGGCGGCCGACGTCGCCGCCTCCGACGCGTTCAAGGCGGCCGCCGCACTGCCACCCGGCGACCTGGCCAACGACATCCAGGGGCTGAGCCGCCTCCAGCGGATCGCCCGCGGCGAGAAGGTCGAGCCCGGCACCACCGGTGTCGCCGGGGAGCTGTCCCGGGCCCGCAGCGGCGAGCAGCTCGCCTACCAGGCGCACGCCACGGCCAAGACCCAGCTCGACGCCGCCGAGGTCGAGTTCGCCGCGGGCGAGAAGGCGCTGCGCACGGCCGAGGCCAACCTGCTCAAGCTGCGCCGCGACAATGCCGCACAGCTCATCGAGATCGAGCGCCAGCAGGAGGCCGCCGAGCAGCAGCTCGGCGCCGGCTACCTCGTGGGCCAGAACGTCAGCGGGATGGCCGCGCACCCCCGGGCGCTGGCCGCGGTCCGGTACGCCCTCGCCCAGCTCGGCGACCCGTACAAGTGGTCCGAGGAGGGGCCGAACCAGTTTGACTGCTCCGGCCTGATGTGGGCGGCGTACCGGTCCCGGGGCGCCGACTACTTCTCGCTGCCCCGGGTCTCCCGTGACCAGTACGCCGCCACCCGGTCCCGGACCGTGCCGCAGAGCGCGCTGCTCCCCGGCGACCTGCTCTTCTTCGCCTCCGGCAGCAGCTGGACCTCCATCCACCACGTCGCCATGTACATCGGCAACGGCAAGATGGTGCAGGCGCCCACCACCGGCGACGTCGTCAAGGTCTCGGTCGTCCGCTGGTCCCGGCTGTACGCCGCGACCCGGGTGATCGGCGCGGTGCCGGCCCCGACCGTCCCGGTCCCGACCGTGCCGCCCAGCCCGAAGCCGACACCGAAGCCCACCACGAAGCCGACGCCCACCACCAAGCCCACTCCGAAGCCGACCGGTTCGGCGACCCCGACTCCCACCGGCAGCGCGACGCCGACCCCGACCGGCAGCGCGACGCCGACCCCGTCGCCGAGCACGACCAGGACGCCGACGACGCGGCCGACGCCGCCGACCAGCGCGCCGGCCACCTCGGCCCCGGCCAGCACGCCGTCGGCCAGCCGGAGCAGTACGACGAGCGACGGCCCGACCCCGAGCGCGACGGGCAGCCCGAGCACCGGAAGCTGAGCCGCCACGATCCGCTCCGGCTGTCCGCTCGGGGCGATCTGTGGCACCGTGACATCCAGGCACACCCGGCCCGGCGTCACGGGCCCGGGTGCGAGCATGGCACGGAGGGCGGAGATGGCCGAGCAGAGTGATCCGGCGGAGAAGGACGGCCCCGTCGCGGTCGACCAGCCCGTGCCACCGAGGCCGGGCGCCGCTGACCCGGAACCCGGCGACGACGCCGTTCCCGCCGTCTCCGCCGACGGTCACGTCGATGCCGCCGCCAGCGCCACCGATGCTCCCGCCGGCACCGAGGCTCCCGCCGGCACCGCCACCGACGCCCCCGCCGGCACCGAGACTCCCGCCGGCACCGCCGCGGACGCTTCCGCCGGCACCGAGACTCCCGCGGACGCCGGGCAGCCGGCACCTGACGCGGATCCGGCCGCCGCTCCGGTCCGGGCCCGGGCCAGCGTCGTGACCGCCACCGCGCAGCCCGCTGACCTCCCGGCCAGCGCCCGGGCCACCGCCACCACCTACCGGGCGACCGCGTCCGCCACTCCGCCGGGCATCCCGCTGCCCGCGCAGCGGGAGGGCTCGACCGCCCCCGCCCGGGCCAGCGCCACGGTGCCCGGCAGCAGCCGGGC
>NZ_QGKR01000137.1 GCF_003172955.1 Micromonospora acroterricola
TACGCGTCTCGTGTGCTCGGAGATGTGTATAAGGGACAGACCCTGATCACCGGCGACACGGTCACCGTCACCACCGCGGCCGACGGCAGCACCGTCTCGACCATCCGCCGGCCGGACGGCAGCACGCCGAGCTTCCACCGCACCGTGCTCGACGGCGACACCTACGTCTACCCCGACGCCGCACTGCCCTACGTCAGCAGCGGCGTGCTGGACCGGCAGCTGTTCAACGTCACCGAACTCATCGCGGACGGCTACGACGACGCGCACACCGACAGGCTGCCGCTGATCGTCACCCTGACCGACGCCGCGGCCCGCAACCGCACTCGGCCCCATGTGGACGGTGCCGAACTGGTCCGGCCGCTCGACAGCGTGCGGGGCGCGGCGCTCACCCGCCAGCGTGCCACCGCCGAGACGTTCTGGACCTCGCTCACCGCCGGCACGGCCCGCCGCGCGGGCGGCGCCCCGACCCTCGCCAACGGCATCGCCAAGGTCTGGCTGGACGCCCGGGTGCACGCCGACCTGAGCGAGTCCACCGCGCAGATCGGTGCCCCGGCCGTCTGGGCCGAGGGCAACACCGCCGCCGGCGTCGACGTCGCGGTGCTGGACTCCGGGGCGGACGTCGAACACCCGGACCTCGCCGCGCAGATCGCCGGCAGCAGCAGCTTCGTGCCCGAAGAGCCCGACGTGCTCGACTACCAGGGACACGGCACCCACGTCGCCTCGACCATCGCCGGCACCGGCGCGGCCTCGGCCGGCGCCGAGCGGGGCGTCGCCCCGGGCGCCCGGCTGCACATCGGCAAGGTGCTCAACAGCGAGGGCAGCGGGCAGAACTCCTGGATCATCGCCGGCATGGAGTGGGCGGTCCGGGAGCAGAAGGCCCGGGTCGTCAACATGAGCCTCGGCGGCGAGGCCACCGACGGCACCGACCCGCTGAGCCAGGCGGTCAACCAGCTCAGCGCCGAGACCGGCGCCCTCTTCGTGGTCGCCGCCGGCAACGGCGGCCCCAACTCCATCGGCAGCCCGGCCGCGGCCGACTCCGCGCTCACCGTCGGCGCCGTCGACGCCACCGACCACCTTGCCGACTTCTCCAGCCAGGGCCCACGGGCGGGTGACGGCGGGCTCAAGCCCGAGCTGACCGCGCCCGGCGTGGACATCCTGGCCGCCCGCTCCCACTTCGTGCGGGGCGGCGGCGGGGACTACACGCTGATGAGCGGCACGTCGATGGCCACCCCGCACGTGGCCGGAACGGCCGCCCTGGTCGCCGCCGCGCACCCCGACTGGACCGGCCAGCGCATCAAGGAGGCGCTGGTCAGCACCGTCAAGGCGACCCCCGGGTACACCCCGTACCAGGCCGGCGCCGGCCGGGTCGACGCGGTCGCCGCGGTGCACGCCACCGTCTTCGCCACCCCGAGCGCCTACTCCGGTTTCCAGGCCTGGCCGCAGCAGCCGGGGCTGACCGTCGACCGGAAGGTCACCTACACCAACATCGGCGGCACGCCCGTCACCCTGAAGCTGGCCCTCGACGCGGCCACCGCGCCGGCCGGCCTGTTCGCCCTCTCCGCCGACACGGTCACCGTGCCCGCTGGCGGCACCGCCGCCGTGACGTTGACCGCGGCGTACGACCGGCTCCCGGTCGAGCGGCAGATCAGCGGCACGATCATCGCCACCGACGGCGCGGGTACGGTCCGTGGCCGCACCCTGATCGGCGCCAGCAAGGAGGGGCAGCGGCAGAACCTGACGCTGGTCGCCAAGGACCGGGACGGCAAGCCGCTCACCGGCAAGGTCATCCTCACCACCAACGGTCTCTTCACCGCCGTGGACCTGCCCGAGAGCGGCACCGCCACGCTGCGGCTGCCGGTGGCGACGTGGACCGGCTGGATCGCCGGCGACGTGCGCGGCCTGCACGGGCCGCACTCCAAGGGAATGGCGCTGCTCAGCTTCACCGACGTCACGCTGGACCGGGACCGCACCGTCACCCTGGACGCGCGGGCCGCCCGGCAGGTCCGGGTCCAGGTGCCGCAGGAGGCCACCCCCAGCGCGCTGCGGCTGGACATCCACCGGTCCTTCGGGGCGAGCCTCACCGAGAGCCAGATGCTGCCCGACGCCTCGTACGACAGCATGTGGGCGCTGCCGACGGGCCGAGCGGTCACCGACGGCGAGTTCGAGTTCGGCGCCCGGTGGCGGCTGGAGCAGCCGGCGCTGACCGTCGCCGCCGGCGACCGCTCGTACGACGACCTGCTGGTGAAGCGGGCCAGCCCGGCGCTGCCGGCCGGCCGGCGCCAGCTCGACGCGGTCTACGTCGCCGACGCGTCGGCGGCCGGGCTGGCCAAGCGGCCGGTCCGGGACCGGGCGGTGGTGGTCCGGCGCAGCGACACCGTGGACATCGCCACCCAGGCGAAGGCCGCCGCGGCGGCCGGGGCGAAGTTGCTGCTGGTGGTGAACGACGGTGTGGGCCGGCTCCAGCCCTGGGACGAGAACCCGTGGAGCCCGGAGAGCCCCGCCCCGGTGACCGTGGGCACGCTCACCGCGGACGAGGGCGGGCAGCTCATCGCCGCGCTGGAGCGCGGCACGGTGCGGCTGACCGTCGACTCGCACCCGGAGACCACCTACGTGTACGACGTGGTGCACCACTGGGCCGGCGCGGTGCCGACCGACCCCAGCTACCGGCCCACCAGCCGGCAGCTCGGCCGGGCCGACGTGGAGTTCCGCAACTACCGGCAGGGCAAGGCGCTGGAGTTCCGCACCGACGTCTGGCGTGGTTGGGCGTCGAGCAACCTGGTGACCGTCCCGGCGCAGGGTCGGCGCACCGACTGGGTGACCGCCGACGCGAGGTGGATCGAGGACGCGCACATCGTCGGCGAAACCGGTCAGCACTCGATGGACGTGACCACCTACCGGGCTGGCAGGCCGAGCGCGGTCAACTGGTTCGGGCCGATCCAGCGACCCCGGATGGGCGGGTTGGGCTACGTACCGGTCCGCTACCTGGACACCGTCTACCTGCCCGCGCCCGGCTGGGGCGACGGGGGTGGCCACATCGGCGATGCCTACGCCAACTTCGACATGGTCAACCGGACCACCCTCTACCAGGGCGACAAGGAGCTGAACTGGGGTAACGCCGAGTACCTCCGGGTCTCCGGCCTGGCTGAGCAGCGCCTGCCGTACCGGCTGGTGGTGGAGAACGACCGGGCGGCGTGGACCAACCCGTACTCCCGGCAGACCCGCACCGAGTGGGGCTTCAGCTCGGCGGTCACGGGGACGGAGACGTCCGAGGTGCTGCCGATGATCCAGCTGGACTACCAGGTGGCCATCGACCGGGACGGCAGGGCGTCACGGCGGGCGCCGCTCACCGTGGTCGCCTCCCAGCTGCCCGGCGTTCCGGGCACCGTCGGCGCGGTGACCCTCGAGGTCTCCTACGACGATGGGGCGACCTGGCAGAAGCCCCGGCTCACCCGGCACGGCGACGGCTGGCGCACCTCCCTCGCCGCACCGGCGAAGGCCGGCTTCGTCAGCCTGCGGACCACCGCACGGGACGCCGCCGGCAACACCGTGAGCCAGAGCATCACCCGGGCGTTCGGCCTGCGCTGACGCCACGATCACCGGCCGCCGGTCGGGGTGCCCCACGCGCCCCGCCCGGCGGCCGGTTCCGTTCCCGCGTCAGCCGGTGCGCGCCGACCGGTCGAGGAAGAGCAGCCGGGCGCGCTTCTCCGGCAGGTCGATGAGCGGACCGGGCCGGAAGCCGCTGCGCACGAACCGCTCGATGGCCTTGTCGTTGCGGGCGTCCGGCTCCATGACGACCCGCAGCCGGGCCGGGTCGGCGAGGACGAAGTCCAGGATCGCGCCGAACAACGCGCCGGTGAAGCCGTGCTCGACCGTGGCCGGTGGCCCGATCAGCAGGTGCAGGCCGACGTCGCCCGGGCGGACGTCGTAGCACTCGCCGACCGGGTCGGCCTCGGGCTGGTAGGTCTGCGCCAGCGCCACCGGCACGCCGTCGCGGTGCACCAGGTACGCGTGGTGCGTGTCGAGCGAGTCCAGGTACGCGTAGATATCGTGCACCCGCTCACGGCTCGCCTCGCGCATCCCCCAGAACCGGGCCCGCTCCTCGGTGACCCAGGCGTGCAGCAGGTCGACGTCCTCGTCCGGCCGCACCGGCCGGACGGTCACCACCCCGAACCCGCGTACGTCCCGCCGGTAGTGGTGCGGGTCCTGCGTGGTCGCGTCAGTGCCCATCTCGCTCCTCGGTGAGCTGGTCCCAGTCCGTGGTAACCGACAGTAGCGTCCCGTCCAGCCAGGCTCGGCTCTGGTCGTCGTGGTGCGGGTCGCCGGGCACCCCGCAGGCGCCCAGCGGCACCACCCAGAGGCTGTCCTCGCGCCGGGCCAGGTCCCAGACGTAGCGCGCCGCCGGCCCCCGGAAGCACCGGTGGGTCACCCCGGGCACGCTGGAGGTGGACAGCACGCAGTCGTGATCGCCGGCGAGCCGGGGACCGGGCCCGGCGTCCGCGTCGGGCAGCGCCCGCCACGGCGCCAGCCGGTGCAGGTCGCCCCAGGGCACCCGTCCGTCCGCCGCGCCCGCGCAACCGGCGACCTCCTCGGCCGCCGCGCGGACCAGCGCGGCCACGTCCAGGCCCGGCAGCTCGGCGGCGCCGAGCAGGTGCGCCAGCGCGTAGCCGACCCGCGAGGTCAGCGCCAACCAGGGCGCGAACACCTCGGGGTACGCGGGCGGCTCGGCCAGCGCGGCCAACGCCGGGTGGGCGGCCAGCCGGCGTACGACGGCCGCCCGCAGGGTGGCGAAGTCCGCGGCGTCGGTGCTGTCTTCGGCCATCCGCCGGTCCCAGCGCAGCAGACGGTCACGCAGCGCGGCGGCGTCCGGCCCGAGCCCGGTCAGTCCGGCCAGCACCGCCAGCAGCGGAGCGGCCGACCCCAGGTACGTGTCGGTGTGCACGGCGGCCAGCGCCTCGGCCGTCCAGTCCCGCCCGGAGTCGAGCAGTTCGGTGATCCGGCGCGCCCGGTGCGGCGGCGCGAACTCGACCCCGAGTGGCGCCGCGAGCCCCCGCTCGTTGGCCATCACCGCGCGGCCGACCACCTCGGCCCGGGGCAGCGGCGCGTACCAGCCGCGCCAGGTGTGCTCCGCCCGCCACGCCGGCACCACCCTGCGGCCGTTCTCCGGGCTCCGCACCGGCACCACCCCGGCGACCCGGTGCAGCAGCCCGCCGGCGGTGTCCGCCGCCTGCACCACGTTGACCGGCTCCACCCAGTGCCGAAGCGCCCGGTCGACGTCGGCCACGTTGCGCGCGCGCAGCAGCTCGGGCAGCGCCGCGAAGCCGAGTTCGGCGCGGACCCGGGGCGGGTAGCGGAGGCTGACGGCGGTGGGCTCGTCCGGCCCGCCGGCGATCACCGGGCCCCGGTCGGTCTCCACCACCTCGACCTCGACCGGGTCCGCCCCGGCCACCTCGATCGTCTCGACGTGCGAGCGCGTGGCTTCCCAGCCGTCCGGGCCGAACGCCTGCACCGCCTCGCCCTGCCGGCGCAGCCGCTCGGTGTACACGTCCTGGTAGTCGGCCATCGCGTTGGTGATCGCCCAGGCCACCGGCCCGGCGTGCGCGAAGTGCGCGATGCCCGGCACGCCCGGCATCGCCAGCCCGACCACGTCGTACTCCGGGCAGGCCAGCCGGATCTGCTGGTAGACGCCGGGGTCCTCGATGAACCGGTGGGGGTCGCCGGCGAGCAGCGCTGCGCCGGTGCCGGTCCGCTCGGCGGCGAGCAGCCACCCGTTGCTGCCGGCGACGGCCGGTCCGTCCGTGGCGAACAGGTCGATGGCGGCCGGGCCGAGCCGGTGAGCCACGTGCTCGCGCCAGAGCTTGCTGGGGAACCCGGCGAACAGGATGTGGTGGCCCAGCCAGACCGCCAGCGGCGTCCACGGCTGCCACCGGCCGGGAGCGAGCCCGGTGGCGGCGAACTCGGGCGCCCGTGCCGCCCCGTCGGCGAGGCCGGCGTTCACCCCGGCCACGTACGCGCCCACCCATTCGGCGGTCGCCGGGTCGAGCGCGGCGTGACAGCGGCGGGCGGTGTCGTCGAGCCGGACCTGCCGGGCGAACCGGTCCCAGGCGAGCGCCTCGGCCCCGAGGAAGGCGGCGGTGGTGCCCTGCGCCCGGTGCCGTTCCACCTCGATCTGCCACGCCCGGTCGTACGCGGTCACCCGGCCCTGCGCCGCCGCCAGGGCGAGCGGGTCGTCGGCCCGCAGGTGCGGCACACCCCACCGGTCGCGGAACCGCCCGGCGCCGCCGTTCCCGCTGGTTCGCTCGCTCACGCCGGCTCCGGGGCGAGCACCGTGGCCCGACGACGGGCGGCCGGAACGACCAGCGGGGTGCCGGTCTCCGGATCGTCGATCACGCGGCAGGGCAGCCCGAACACCTCGGCCACCAGGTCGGCGGTGACCACCGAGGCCGGCTCGCCGGCGGCCACCACCCGCCCGTCGCGCATCGCGATCAGGTGGGTGGCGTAGCGGGCGGCGTGGTTCAGGTCGTGCAGCACCGCGACCAGCGTGCGCCCCTGCTCCTCGTGCAGCCGGGCGCAGAGGTCCAGGATCTCGATCTGGTGGGCGATGTCGAGGTACGTCGTCGGCTCGTCGAGCAGCAGCAGCGGGGTCTGCTGGGCCAGTGCCATGGCGATCCAGACGCGCTGCCGCTGGCCGCCGGAGAGCTCGTCCACCGGCCGGTCGGCGAGGTCGTCGACCCCGGTGGCGGCCATCGACTCCTCGACCACCCGCTCGTCCTCGCGGGACCACTGCCGCAGCAGCCCCTGGTGGGGGTAGCGGCCCCGGGCGACCAGTTCGGCGACGCTGATGCCGTCCGGCGCGATGGACGTCTGCGGCAGCAGGCCGAGGGTGCGGGCCACCTTCCGGGCGGGCAGGTCGTGGATGTCGCGCCCGTCCAGCAGCACGGCGCCAGCGGTCGGACGCAGCATCCGGGACAGCGCCCGCAGCAGAGTCGACTTGCCGCAGGCGTTCGGACCGATGATGACCGTGAACGACCGGTCGGGCACGGCCACGGTCAGGTCCTCGGCGATGGTGCGCCGGTCGTAGGCGAGGGTCATCGCGGTCCCGCCGAGCCGGGAACTGCCGGGTTGCATGGGTGCTCCTTCGATCGCGTCGCGGGTGCTCACAGCCGGCCCGCCCGGCGTTCCATCGCCAGCAGCCAGACCAGGTAGCCGCCGCCGATCACCCCGGTCACCACACCGACCGGAAGCTGGTGCTCGGTGAACGCGCGCTGGGCCAGCAGGTCGGCGCCGACCAGCAGCGCCGCGCCGACCGCCATCGACGGCAGCAGGTTCGGGCCGGGCGCCCGGGTCAGCCGCTTCGCCACGTGCGGCGCGACGAGCGCCACGAACGACACCGGGCCGGCCGCCGCCGCCGCGAACGAGACGAGCAGCACCGCGGCGGCGAGCAGCACCAGGCGCAGCCGGCGCACCGGCACGCCGAGGGCGCTGGACGTGTCGTCGCCCAGTTCCATCATCCGCAGCGCCGGCGCGCAGCCGACGAGGACCAGCGGCGCCAGGACGGCCATGACAACGAGCAGTGGCCCGGCGTTGGCCCAGCCCCGCCCGTCCAGGCTGCCGGTGAGCCAGAGCACCGCGCGGGCGGCGTCCATCAGCGGCGCCCGGGTCAACAGGTAGCCGTTGACGCCGGTGAGGATCGCCGCGACGCCGATGCCGACCAGGATCAGCCGGTAGCCGTGCACCCCGCGTCGCCAGGCCAGCGCGTAGATCACCAGGCCGGTGCCGAGCCCGCCGGCCACCGCCGCGCCGGCCAGCGCCAGACTGCCGCCGCCGAGGACGACCACCACCAGCGCGCCCGTCGACGCCCCCTGGGTGAAGCCGAGCACGTCGGGGCTGCCCAGCGGGTTGCGCACGAGCGACTGGAACACGGTGCCGGCCAGGGCCAGCGCCGCGCCGACCAGCAGCGCGGTGACCAGCCGGGGCAGCCGCAGCTCGTGCACGATGAACTGCTCCGCCGCGGTGCCACCGCCGGTCAGCGTGCGCAGCACGTCGGCCGGGCCCATCGGGTAGTCGCCGCTGCCCAGGACGACCAGGCCCAGCCCGGCGGCGAGCAGCGCGGCGCCGGCGCCGACGGCCAGCGCGCGGGGGCGGAACCGCAGGGAGAGCCCCCCGGGGGTACGGATGACGCTCACGGGTGGGCCACCCGTCCGCGGGTGACCAGCCAGAGGAAGAGCGGGCCGCCCAGCACGGCGGTGACCATGCCGACCTGGAGTTCACCCGGTCGACCGAGCACCCGGCCCAGCACGTCCGCGCCGAGCAGCAGCACCGGCGCCAGCACCGCGCAGTACGGCAGCAGCCACCGCAGGTCGGGGCCGGTCAGGGCGCGGACCAGGTGCGGCACCAGCAGCCCGACGAAGACGATCGGACCGCAGGCGGCGGTCGCCGCTCCGCAGAGCAGGGTGACCGCGACGATCACGGCGGCCCGGATCAGCGCGGGCCGGGCGCCCAGGGCCCGTGCCGCATCGTCGCCGAGCGCGAGGGCGTTCAGCGGGCGGGCGGCGCCGAGCGCGACCAGCAGGCCGACCAGGATGAACGGCAGCACCCGGGTCACGGTCGCCGAGTCCGCGCTGGCCAGCGAGCCGACCGTCCAGAACCGCAGCCGCTCCAGCGAGGCGGTGTCCAGCAGCATGACCGCGCTCACGTACGAGTAGAGGGTGGCGTTCAGCGCCGCGCCGGCCAGCGCGAGTCGGGCCGGGGTGGCGCCGCGTCCACCGCCGACGGCGTAGACCAGCGCCGTGACCACCGCCGCGCCGAGCAGCGCGAACCAGACGTACCCGCCGATGGCGGTGACGCCCAGGAAGGCGGCGGCGGTGGCGACGGCGGCGGACGCGCCGGCGTTGATGCCGAGCAGCCCGGGGTCGGCCAGCGGGTTACGGGTGAGGGCCTGCATCACCGCGCCGGCCACTCCGAGCGCCGCACCGGCGAGCAGCCCGAGCACGGTGCGGGGCAGGCGCATCCGGTGCACCACGGCGTACTCGGTGGCGTCGCGGTGCAGCAGCCCGGACCAGACGTCGGAGAGGGGCATCGCCTTCGCGCCGACCGCGATGCTGAGCAGCAGGACCACGCCGAGCAGCGCCACGGCGGCGACCAGGCCGGCGGCGCGGGCCGCCTGGCGACCACGTCGCGCCGGGGGCGGCCCGGAGGGTGGTGCCGCCGACCGGTCCGGCACGGATGGTGCCGGTCTGGTTACGGAGGTGGTGGCGTCCAGTGTGGGCTCCGGGGGTGTGGCGACACGGCGTACCGCTGTTGACAACGTCCGAGGTTAGGCTAACCTAACCCCGCTGTCCCGGTCGACCCCGGCCCGGCCTCCCCTGATCGAAAGACGACACCATGCCCGATGCCCTGTCCTCCCGTCGCCTCTCCCGTCGCGGCCTGCTGGCCGCCGGTGGCGCTGCCACGCTGGCCACCCTGCTCGCCGGCTGCGGCAAGGACGACGCCGCGAAGTCCGCTGCCAGCACCGGAAGCGGCCCCTGGTCGTTCACCGACGACCGCAACCAGAAGGTCGAGGCGGCGGCTCGTCCGGTCCGCGTGGTGGCCTTCACCGGAGTAGCCGCGGCGCTGGTCGACTTCGGTCTCGGCAAGCAGCTCGTCGGCGTGTTCGGCGAGACCAAGCGCGCCGACGGCACGGCCGACCCGCAGGCCGGTGACCTCAACGTCGAGGCCGTGGAGATCCTCGGCAACGTGTGGGGCGAGTTCAGCCTGGAGAAGTACGCGGCCCTGCGCCCCGAGCTGCTGGTCACCCACATGTACGACCCGGACGCGCTCTGGTACGTGCCGGACGAGAGCAAGGACAAGATCCTGCCGCTGGCCCCGAGCGTGGCGATCACCACGGCCCGGGTGCCGATGACCAAGCCGATCGAGCGGTACGCGGCGCTGGCCGAGTCGCTCGGCGCGGACCTGTCGGCGAAGAAGGTCACCGACGGGAAGGCCCGCTTCGACGCCGCCTCCGAGGCCGTCCGCCAGGCGGTCAAGGCCAACCCCGGCATCAAGGTCATGGCCTGCTCCGGCAGCCCCGACCTGTTCTACGTCTCCAACCCGAAGGTGAGCACCGACCTGATGTACTTCGCCGAGCTGGGCGTGGACATCGTGGTCCCCACCAAGCTTGAGGCCGGCGACTACTTCGAGGCGCTGAGCTGGGAGAACACCGGCAAGTTCCCAGCCGATCTGCTCCTGCTGGACAACCGCAGCACCGCCCTGCAGCCCAAGGACCTCGCCGCCAAGCCCACCTGGCAGCAGCTGCCGGCGGTCAAGGCCAACCAGGTCGCCCCGTGGGACGCGGTGCCCCGCTTCTCGTACGCCGGTGCCGCGCCGCTACTGGAGAACCTGGCCACCGCCATCCGGAATGCGAAGAAGGTCAGTTGACGCCGGCACCTGGTCGGTGAACGGGGCATCGACCGCCGTCGCGTGACCTTCGCCGGCTACTGGCGGCGTGGGCACTCCGAAGAGGACCTGCGCGCCGAGGCGCTGGCCGGCGCCACCGCCTGAGCGGCGACCCATCCGAAGGCAGCACGAGCCCCCGGCGCGCGACCGCGCCGGGGGAGGGCTCCGCCTGCCCATCGTCGAGAACGTGGAGGACATCCCGTGACCGTGCCGACGTACCCCGTCGAGACCACCGCGCCGCCCTCGGCCCCGGCCGCCGCACGGGCCCAACTGCTGCACGACGGCTCCGTCGAGCAGTACCGGCGGACACTCGCCGACGGCGTCGACCGGGTCGCCCGCCGGGTGGCCACAGTCGACCGGCCCGGCACCGGGATCACACCGGCCGAACTGGCCCCGCTGGTCGACCGGGTCGACCTCGACCGCCCGCTGGGCGACGCCGGCGCCGCCCTGGACGAGCTGGAGGACGTCTACCTCCGCGACGCCGTCTGGTTCCACCACCCCCGCTACCTCGCCCACCTCAACTGCCCGGTGGCCATCCCGGCGCTGCTCGGCGAGGCGGTGCTCACCGCGGTGAACTCCTCCCTGGACACCTGGGACCAGAGCGCCGGGGCCACACTGATCGAGCGGCGGCTGATCGACTGGACCGCCGCGCGGATCGGCCTCGGCCCGAACGCCGACGGCATCTTCACCAGCGGGGGCAGCCAGTCCAACCTCCAGGCGCTGCTGCTGGCGCGGGAGGAGGCGTGCGCCGCCGCGACCACCGCGGCCGCCCGCGCCGAGCTGCTGCCCCGGCTGCGGGTTCTCACCTCGGCGGCCGGTCACTTCAGCGTGCAGAAGTCCGCCAAGCTGCTCGGCCTCGCCCCGGACGCGGTGATCGCGGTGCCGACCGACCTGCGGCGACGGATCCGGCCCGCCGCCGTCCGCGACGAGATCGCCCGGTGCCGGCAGGACGGGCTGGTGGTGATGGCGGTCGTCGGCACCGCGGGCACCACCGACTTCGGCTCCATCGACCCGCTCGACGAGCTGGCCGGGATCTGCGCGGCGGCCGGCGTGTGGCTGCACGTGGACGCCGCTTACGGCTGCGGTCTGCTGGTCTCGCGGACCCGGCGGCACCTGCTCCACGGCATCGAGCGGGCCGACTCGGTGACCGTCGACTACCATAAGTCGTTCTTCCAGCCGGTCAGCTCCAGCGCGCTGCTGGTCCGCGACCGGCGGGTGCTGCGGCACGCGACCTACCACGCCGACTACCTCAACCCGGCGCGGATGGTGGAGCAGCGGATCCCCAACCAGGTCGACAAGAGCCTGCAGACCACCCGCCGCTTCGACGCGCTGAAGCTCTGGCTGACCCTGCGGGTGATGGGCCCGGACGCGCTCGGCGCGCTCTTCGACGAGGTGGTCGACCGGGCCGCCGACGCCTGGCGCCTGGTCAGCGAGGACCCACGCTTCGAGGTGGTGACCCGCTCGGAGCTGAGCACGGTGGTCTTCCGCTACCTGCCCACCGGCCCGGGCCGGGACCTGGCCGACGCGGCCAACCTGCACGCCCGGGAGGCGCTGGCCGCCTCCGGCCTCGCCGTGGTCGCCGGGACCCGGGTGGACGGCCGGCACTTCCTCAAGTTCACCCTGCTGAACCCGGCCACCACCGTGGAGGACATCGGCCACGTGCTCGAACTGATCGCCCACCACGCCGGCCGGTACGTGCACGACCGCACCGCCGCCGACCTCACCTGCCACGTCGGCTGATGCCGGTCAACCCGAACCCGAACCCGCGCCTGGAGGGCCGGATGTCCACCCACGACTTCATCGCCATCGGGCTCGGCCCGTACAACCTGGGCCTGGCCTGCCTCACCGCGCCGATCGACGACCTGGACGGGGTGTTCCTGGAGTCCCGGCCGAGCCTGGCCTGGCACCCCGGCATGCTGCTGGAGTCGGCCCGGTTGCAGACCCCGTTCATCGCCGACCTGGTCAGCCTCGCCGACCCGACCTCGCCGTACTCCTTCCTCAACTACCTCAAGGAGATCGGCCGGCTCTACCCGTTCTACATCCGGGAGAGCTTCTACCCGCTGCGCAGCGAGTACGACGCCTACTGCCGGTGGGCCGCGGCGAAGCTGCCGAACCTGCGTTTCGGGCAGGCGGTGACCGCCGTGGAGTACGACGACGCCGACCAGCGGTACGTGGTGCGGGCCGGCACCGACGCGGGGGAGACGGTGGAGTACCGCGCCCGGCACCTGGTGCTCGGCACCGGCACCCCGCCGCACCTGCCTCCCGCCGTCGCCGGGCTGCCCGGCGACGCGGTGCACAACTCGCGCTACCTGGAGCACCGGGACGCGCTGCGCACCAGGCGCAGCATCACCGTGGTGGGCAGCGGGCAGAGCGCCGCCGAGATCTACCACGACCTGCTCGGCGACCTCGACCGGTACGGCTACCAACTGAACTGGGTCACGCGCTCGCCGCGGTTCTTCCCCCTGGAGTACACCAAGCTCACCCTGGAGATGACCTCACCGGACTACGTGGACTACTTCCACGCGCTGCCCGAGGCGACCCGCTACCGGCTGGAGTCCGAGCAGAAGGGCCTGTTCAAGGGGATCAACGCCGACCTGATCAACGACATCTTCGACCTGCTCTACGCGCACAGCGTCGACGGGCCGGTGAACACCCGGCTGCTCACCAACACCGAGCTGACCGGCGCCGATCACCACGACGGGGCGTACACGCTGCGGCTGCGCCACGTGGAGCAGGAGCGGGACTTCACCGTGCGGACCGAGGGGCTCGTGCTGGCCACCGGGTACCACTACCGGGTGCCGGAGTTCCTCGCGCCGGTGCGCGACCGCATCCGCTGGGACGCGCACGGCCGCTTCGACGTGGCCCGCAACTACAGCATCGACCACACCGGCCGGGGCATCTTCCTCCAGAACGCGGGCACCCACACGCACAGCATCACCTCACCCGACCTGGGCATGGGCGCGTACCGCAACTCCTGGATCATCCGTGAGCTGCTCGGGCGCGAGCACTACCCGATCGAGAAGAGCATCACCTTCCAGGAGTTCGGCGCCCCCGCCGGTGTGGCGTCGTGACCGTCGTCTTCACCCGCGCCGACGACCGGCTCGGCGAGTTCGCGCTGCGTACCCTCGATCCGGACGCCGACGCCGCACTGCTGCACGCCTGGGTGACCCACCCGAAGGCGGCGTTCTGGCTGATGCAGGACGCCGACCCGGCCGGGGTGGCCGAGGAGTACCGGCGGATCGACGCCCACCCGCACCACGACGCGTATCTCGGCCTGTGCGACGGGCGGCCCGCCTTCCTGGCCGAACGCTACGACCCGGCCCACGTCGAGCTGGTCGGCCTGTACGACGCCCAACCCGGCGACGTGGGCATGCACTTCCTGTGCGCGCCCACCGACGCCCCGGTGCACGGGTTCACCCGCACGGTCATCACCACCGTCATGGCCTGGCTCTTCGCCGACCCGGCGACCCGCCGGGTCGTGGTCGAGCCGGACGTGCGCAACACCGCCGTGCAAGCGCTGAACGCCGCCGTCGGCTTCGAGGTCGTCGGCGCCGTCGCCAAACCCGAGAAGGAGGCGCTGCTCAGCGTCTGCACCCGGGCACAGTTCCAGGCCGCCACCGACCGCGCCACCCACGCTGCCGCCCCCGAGCGAGCCGCCGCCACCCGACCCGAAGGAGCCCCGGCGTGACCGCCATCGCCGTCCCCACCCAGCCGTCCGCCGCCGCCGCGTCCGCCTCCGTCGATCCGGTCGGGCACCTCACCCCGCAGCTCTGGGCACGGGCCAACCGGCTGCTGGTCCGCAAGGCGCTCGCCGAGTTCACCCACGAACGGCTGATCACCCCGGAGCCCGTGCCGGTCGCCGACGACGACCGACGCTGGTACGAGGTGCGCAGCGACGACGGCACGGTCACGTACCGGTTCGCCGCGCGGCTGCTCGCGTTGGCGCACTGGCAGATCGACGCGGACAGCATCATTCGGCACCGCGACGGCACGCCGGTCCCGCCCGACGCGGTGGACCTGATCGTCGAGCTGCGCGACACCCTCGGGCTCTCCGCGCGGGTGCTGCCGGTCTACCTGGAGGAGATCACCTCCACGCTCGCCGGCACCGCGTACAAGCTGGCCCGTCCCGCGCCGAGCGCCGCCGAGCTGGCCGAGGCGGACTTCCAGACCATCGAGACGTCGATGACCGAGGGCCACCCCTGCTTCGTGGCCAACAACGGCCGGCTCGGCTTCGGCGTCGACGAGTACCACCGGTACGCCCCGGAGGCCGCCGCCCCGGTCCGGCTGGAGTGGCTGGCCGCGCACCGGGACCACTCGACGTTCAGCAGCGCCGCCGACCTCGACTACGACACCCTGATCGAGAGCGAGCTGGACGCGGACACCCGGGCCCGGTTCGCGGCCACGATGGCCGGTCTCGGGCTGGACCTGGCCGACTATCACCTGATCCCGGCGCACCCGTGGCAGTGGTGGAACAAGCTGGCGGTCACCTTCGCCGGCGAGCTGGCCGAGCGCCGGCTGGTGCACCTGGGCACCGGGTCCGACCAGCACCTGGCCCAGCAGTCCATCCGTACCTTCTTCAATGTGACCGAGCCGCGCCGGCACTACGTCAAGACCGCGCTCTCCGTGCTGAACATGGGCTTCATGCGCGGGCTGTCGGCGGCGTACATGGCGGCCACCCCGGCGATCAACGACTGGCTGGCCGACCTGATCGCCGGCGACGAGATGCTGAGCGGCACCGGGCTGACGATCATCCGGGAGCGGGCCGCGGTGGGCTACCGACACCGGCAGTACGAGGCCGCCACCGACCGGACCTCCCCGTACCGGAAGATGCTGGCCGCGCTGTGGCGGGAGAGCCCGGTGCCCGGCCTCGCGCCGGGGCGGCGACTGACCACCATGGCGGCGCTGCTGCACGTGGACAGCGACGGCGGCTCGCTGGCGGCGGAGCTGATCGCCCGGTCCGGGCTGGCGCCCGAGGTGTGGCTGCGCCGCTACCTGGACGCCTACCTGACCCCGCTGCTGCACAGCTTCTACGCCCACGACCTGGCCTTCATGCCGCACGGCGAGAACGTCATCCTGGTCCTCGACGAGCGGGACACCGTCGAGCGGGTGATCTTCAAGGACATCGCCGAGGAGATCGCGGTGATGAGCGCCGAGGTCGAGCTGCCGGCGGCGGTGGAGCGGATCCGGGTCGAGGTGCCCGACGACACCAAACTGCTGAGCATCTTCACCGACGTGGTCGACTGCTTCCTGCGCCACCTCAACGCGGTGCTGGTCGAGGCCGGCATGCTGGCCGAGGAGGACTTCTGGCGCACGGTGGCCGCCTGCGCCGCCGACTATCTGGACCGGGTGCCGCACCTGGCCGAGCGGGCCCGCCGCTACGACCTGTTCGCCCCGGACTTCGCGCTGTCCTGCCTCAACCGGCTGCAACTGCGCGACAACCAGCAGATGATCGACCTGGCCGACCCGTCGGCCGCCCTCCAGTTCGTCGGCACGCTGGCCAACCCGCTGGCCCCGTACGCCCCGGCCCGGTGACACCGGTCGTGCTCCGGCCGGGTCGGCGAGGCTGCCACCCGGCCGGTTGAGTCGGGGCCCGGCGAGCCGGCCGGCTCAGTCGACCGTGCCAATCTTCCGGAACGCGCGGGCCAACTGGACGAGGTCCATGCCCTCGAGGTGGTCCAGGAACCGCCGCCGCACGGCGGCCAAGTGGCTGGGCCACGACTCCTCCAGCCGGGCGAAGCCGGCGTCGGTGAGGACGGCGTTCCAGCCGCGCGCGTCCTGCTCGCTGCGGACCCGCTCGACCAGGCCCTGCGTCTCCAGTCGGGTGATGGTGCGGGTCATCCCGCTGAGCGACAGTTGGCAGTGCCCGGCGAGCTCGTTCATCCGCATCTGCCGGTCCGGCGCCTCGGAGAGGACCCGCAGGGCCGTGTACTCGGTCAGCGGCAGTTGACGGTCGCCGGTCATGTCGGCGTCGATCGCCCGGGGCAGGACGAACATCAGCTGGCCCAGGGCGCGGACCAGCGCTTCCTCGTCGGGGTTGAGGGGGCGCAGGGACTCTGCGGGGCTGCCGGACATGCCCTCATCTTAGTTGCTTGACCGAGCAACCGTGTGACGCTCAGCATAGCCGGGGCATTTGCTTGACGAAGCAACAACTGGCTACGGTTCACCAGCCAGGCAAGCCCCTTCTGAAAGGCGCCACACCATGACCAGGATCGGGATCATCCTCGGGAGCACCCGCCCGGGCCGTAACGGCGAAGCCGTCGCCCGCTGGGTCCTCGAGGTCGCCAAGCAGCGCTCCGACGCGGAGTTCGAGCTGATCGACCTGCTCGACTACAAGCTGCCGCACCTCGACGAGGCGTACCCGCCGGCGATGGGGCAGTACACCCAGCCGCACACGCTGCGCTGGGCCGAGAAGATCGCGTCGTTCGACGGGTTCGTGATGGTCACCCCGGAGTACAACCACTCCACCTCGGGTGCCCTGAAGAACGCCATCGACTTCCTCTACGCCGAGTGGAACAACAAGGCCGTCGGCTTCGTCAGCTACGGCTCGGTCGGCGGCGCGCGCGCCGTGGAGCACCTGCGCCTCATCGCCGGTGAGCTCCAGATGGCCGACGTGCGGTCCCAGGTCGCGCTGTCGCTCTTCACCGACTTCGAGAACTTCAGCGTCTTCAAGCCCAACGATCACCAGCGGGACGCGCTCGGCGTCACCCTGGACCAGGTCGTCGCCTGGAGCACCGCGCTCGCTCCGCTGCGCCAGAGCTGACCACGATCGGGAGCCGGCCGCGGGAACCCTCCCGCGGCCGGCTCAGCTCGTCACGAGGTCGTGAGTGGTGCCGTCGGTGACGGCTCGGAGCTTGTCGGGGTTGGCGACGTTGTGGATGGCGATGATGCGGCCGTCGGCGTCGATGTCGAGGGTGACGGTGGCGATCACCCGGCCCGCACCGCTGAACACCAGGGCCGGGCCTCCGTTGACCTCGACCAGGGCGGCGCGCATGTCATCGGGCCGGACACCCTGGTAGGTGACGGTGCCGATGGCCGCGAACCAGGCGGCGACCGTCTGCGCACCCACGATCGGTCGCAGGGCCTGGCGGACCTTGCCGCCGCCGTCGGTCCACAGTGTGACGTCCGGCGACAGCATCTCCATCAGGGTGTTGATGTCGCCACCGGTCGCGGCGGCGATGAACCGCTCGGTGACACCGCGCTGCTGCGACCGGTCCGCCGTGAAGCGTGGCCGCCGTGCCCGTACGTGCTCGCGGGCGCGGTGCGCGACCTGGCGCACCGCGGCTTCGGAGCGCTCCACCGCCACCGCGATCTCGGCATGGCTGAAGCCGAAGACCTCCCTCAGGACGAACACCGCGCGTTCGAGCGGGCTGAGCGTCTCCAGGACCACCAGCATCGCCATCGACACCGACTCGGCGTCGGTGATGGTGTCGGCGGTGTCGCCATCGGTCAGGACGGGCTCGGGCAGCCACGGTCCCACATAGGTCTCGCGTTGCTGCTGGCGGGAGCGCAGACGCTGCAGTGCGAGGTTTGAGACGATGCGCGCCAGGTACGCCTTGGGGTCGACCACCTGGGCGCGGTCGGCCCCGGACCATCTGATCCACGCGTCCTGGACGGCGTCCTCGGCGTCGGCGGCGGTGCCGAGGATGCGGTAGGCCACCGAGAACAGCAGGTTGCGATGGCGGTGGAACACCTCCTGGTCGGCGTCCGAACCCGGGCGGGTCACCGCGTGTCCCGGGTGTAGCGACCACCGTGCGGCCAGAACGCGCCGGAGGAGGGCAGCCGCACCATGCGGCGGTAGGTGGGCCAGGGGGAGGCGCTCACCGTCTCCTTGTACCAGACCGCCGTGCGGCCGGTCAGACACGCCCGGCGCGGGCTGTCGTCGGGACGGGTGAACTGCACGACCGCATCATGCCGTCCCAGGCTCACCGGGGTGTGGTAGTAGCCGAACCGGAACGCCCTGGGCTGCTTGCCGTGCAGCGCACGGATGATCGACATCGCGGCGTGTACGCCGCTCGGCATGCCGCTCTGGCAGGTGCCGTGCATGACGCCGTAGCCCTGCCGGATCGCCGCCGCATCGCCGATGGCGTAGACGTCGGGGTGCGACACCGACCGCAGCGCGGTGTCGGTGACGACACGACCGCGCTGGTCGACGGTCAGGCCCGCAGCAGCCGCCAGCGGCGACACACGCGTACCGCCCGTCCACAGGACGACGTCGGCCGCGACGGGCGCCTCACCCGCCAGTTCGACCGAGTCCGGCAGCACCTTCGTCACCGCTGTCCCGCTGCGCACCCGCACACCGAGGCGATCGAGCGCGGCCCGCAGATGCGCCCGAGCCTTCCGGTTCAGGGTGGCGCCGGGTTCCTGCCGGCCCACCAGCACGACCGTCAGCTCCGGGTGCCGCTCGGCGATCTCCGCGGCCGACTCGACGCCGGTCAGCCCGCTGCCGACGACCACCACCGTGCCGTCGGCCAGCCGTGCCAGCCGGTCGGCCAGCGACGTCGCGTCCTGGGCGCTGTCCAGGGTGTACGCGTGCTCCTCGACGCCCGGCACCAGCGCCGTGTCAACCACGCTGCCCAACCCGTACACCAGCGTGTCGTAGTGCAGCACCCGACTGTCGATCCGGACGGTCTTCGCCTGCGCGTCCACCGCCGTGACCCAGCCGCGGACGAACTGCGCGCCCGTGTCGGCCAGGAGCGCCGGGATGTCCCTCTCGATCAGCTGCTGCCCGGTCGCCGTCATGTGCAGCCGTAGCCGTTCGGTGAACCGTTCCTGCGCGTTCACCAGGGTCACCTGCACGTCGGTGCGCCGTCTGGTGCGGGCCGCGAGCTGGATCGCGGCGGCCATTCCCGCGTACCCAGCGCCCAGGATCAACACGCGGTGGGTGGTGGCCGTCCCGGCTTCGTGCGATGTACTCATCGTCGGGCCTCTCTCGTTGGGTGACGACCACGAGATGCGGATCGCCCGGCGGTTCGTGACATGGGCGGCTGTGACGCCGGCCACAACCGGTGCCGAGGGGGCGGGCCCACTAACCTCGTGGCCATGATCCGACCTTCCGGCGCGGTCCGGCCGCCGCTGTGGCGGGACCGCACGTTCGGCACGTACTGGATCGCGCAGTCGCTCTCCGCGGCCGGCGACTCGTTCGCGTACCTCGCGGTGCCGCTGCTGGTGCTCCAGGCGACCGGGTCGGTGGCCCGGATGGGTCTGCTCACCGCCGTCGCGGGCGCGGCGTCCGTCGTGGCCGGGATCTTCGGCGGTGTGCTGGTCGACCGGTACGACCGGCGCACGCTGATGATCGTGGCGGACCTCGCCCGGCTGGTGCTCTACGGCCTGGTGCCGTTGGTCTGGCTCGCCGGGCCGCAGGTATGGCTGCTCTTCGTCGTGCTGCCGATCTGCGAGGCGGCCGGGATGGTGTTCCAGGTGGCCGCGGTCACCGCGGTCCGCAACCTGGTCGACCGGGATCGGATCACCGAGGCCAACGGCCGGTTGCAGGCGACGTACGCGGCGGCCGCCGTGATCGGGCCGCTGCTCGCCGGCGTGGTGTCGGCCCGGTTCGGCCCGGCGGCGGCGATCGCCGTCAACGCGGCCAGCTTCGCGTTGTCGGCGGCCGGCCTGTGGCTGATCCGGCTGCGACCTGTGCGGGCCGAGGACGTCACCCCGGCGCCCCGGCAGCGGCCGCTGGTCGAGTTCCTGGCCGGGGCGCGGTTCCTGTGGCGACAGCCGGTGCTCCGCGCGCTGACCGTCCTGCTGTCGGTCTTCATCTTCCTGACCTACGGCTTCACCGACGTGCTGATCTACCACGTCACGCACGACCTCGGTGGCACCGAGGGCACCGTCGGCGCCGTGCTCGGCCTGGCCGCGCTGGGCACGATCGCCGGAGCGCTCCTGGTGGCCCCGCTGCGCCGCCGCCGCGGCTTCGGCGTCACCTGGATCGGTGCCCACGCGATCTGCGGCGTCGCCGTGGCCGGCGTCGGCCTCGCGACGACGGTGCCGGCGGTCACCGCCCTGACCGCGGTGTATCTGTGCTGTCTCAGCGTGGGCGGGATCTGCTCGATGTCCCTGCGTCAGGAGATCACCCCCGATCATCTCCTCGGCCGGGTCACCTCGGCGTTCTGGAGCACGCACTACGCCCTCGGACCGGCTGGCGCAGTGGTGCTGACCTGGGCCGCCGCCCGGTACGGCGTCGCTGGGGTCGCCCTCGTGGCGGGGGCGGGATGTCTGCTGGTCGCGGTCGGTGGCCTGTTCACCCCGATCCGCCGGGCCGGCGCGGAGCCGGCCCTCGGGCCGCCGGGACTCCAGCCGGCCCCGGCCGGCGGCGTCGGGCCATGATGGAGGCAGGCTTCGTGGTCGCGGCACCGTCAGTGCTGGAGACGCTCTGGAGCTGATGTCGTCAACGATTCAGGCCTGCGGGCCCCTGGCTGCGGCCCTGGCTGTGGCCCCTGGCTGCGGCCCCTGGCTGTGGCCCCTGGCTGCGGCCACCGGGCACTCCGACCCCACCAGGATGAGACCGCGCGGCACCGGGCCGATTCGTCTACGACATCAGCTCCAAAGGCGCTGAGTACCACCACGTCCACCGGGCACGTCGACCCGGTCGCCGCTCAGGAGGGGTCAGGACCCCCTCAGAACTCCTGGTACATGACGTGCAGCCCGACCCGGCCGAGGGTGGGGTGGCGGAACGCCCCCGGCACCGTGCCGACCACCTCGAAGCCCTCCCGGCGGTACAGCTCCACCGCCGACCGGTTGCTCTCCACCACGGCGTTGAACTGCATGCCGGCGTACCCCCGCTGGCGGGCCCAGGCCAGGGCGTCGCGGCACAGCGCTGTGCCCACGCCCCGGCCCCGGGCGTCGGCGGCGACCATGAAGCTCGCGGTGGACACGTGCGCGCCCGGCCCGGGCCGGTTGGTGCCCATCTTCGCGGTGCCGAGCACCCGCTCGCCGTCCACCGCCACGACCGTGCGGCCCGGCGGGGCGTCCGCCCAGATGCCGTACGCCACGTCGGTGGTCATCGCCGGGTCGAAGGGGAAGGTCTCCCCGGCCAGGATGACCTCCTCGACGATCGGCCAGACCTGCGACCAGTCCTCCGCCACGAACTCTCGAATCAGCACCGGCGCAGGCTACGGGCGGTGATCCGGCCGGACAACCGGTTTGTCGAGCGCGGCGAGTTCCGCGTCCAGCAGGGTCGCGAGCCGGGCGTGCCGCTGCGGATGGCTGCTCGCCGTCATGCCACGGCTGGGCATCTCCACCGTCATCAGCAGGTACAGGTGCAGCCGGTAGAGACCGAGCCGGCGGCGGGCGGAGCCGTCCAGTACCAGCGGCTCGGCGGCAGCGCTGCGATAGCCGCGCAGCAGCGGATGCTCCGGCTCGTCCTCGACCCGCCGGTAGAGCAGCGGCGAGACCAGGTCCAGCAGCGGATCGCCGTGCAGGAACCGTTCGCCGTCCACCAGCCCGGACAGCCGCGGCCGGCCGTCCGGGCCGGGCTCGGTCAGCACGTTGCCGTCCCAGCAGTCGAAGTGCAGCAGCGCCGGGCGGCGGACCTCGTCCAGCACGTCGGCGTGCCGCCCGACCAGCGCGCGCAACCGGTCCGCGCTGACCGGCAGCCGGACGTCCCCGTCGGCCGCGTCGGCGAGCAGAGCGTCGAGCATCGCGGTGAACGCCTCCCGCCACGTCGAGCCACCGGCGCGACCGCCGTCGTAACCGAACCGGTCGCCGGTCACCCGGTGCAGCGCGGCCAGGGCGACCCCGAGGTCGTACCGCGCCGGGCCGTCGTCGACCGGCGCGCCGACCTCGGCCAGCTCGCGCAGCGACCGGCCGGGCAGCATCCCGGTGACCAGCCACTCGCCGTACGCCGGGTCGGCGCCGTGGTGCAGCACCGGCGGAACGGGCACCTCCGGCGCCCGCTCGGCGACCAGCCGGAAGTACCGCGCCTCGGCCGCGCAGAGCCCGTGTTCGTACCGCAGCAGTCGCGTACCGGCCGGCGGGGCGACCTTCAGCACCACCCGGCGGTCGTCGTCGAGCAGCGCCCACCAGACCGTGGCGTACCCGCCGCCGGTCAGCGCACCGCAGTCGCGGACCCGGGTCCCCGCGCCGAACGACGCGCGGAGCAGGTACGTCACCTCACCCGTCGTGAGTGGACGCTGGGTCGGGCTGACCCCGGTCACAAGGCCGTGTCACCCCGCCGCGCGCGCGGCGCCGAGCCGGCGGTGTCCCGCCTGGCGTCCGGGGCGGGGCCGGCCGTGTCCCGGCGGATCAGCTCGGCGGGAAGGACCTCGACCCGTGGCGCCGGCGCCGGCGCGCCGAGCACCAGGGACATCGCGCGGACTCCCATGTCGACCAGCGGCAGCCGCACGGTGGTCAACGCCGGAGTCACGTCCCGGGCGATCGGCATGTCGTCGAAGCCCACCACGGAGACCCGGTGCGGCACGGCCAGCGAGCGGGCCCGCAGGGTGGCGAGCGCGCCGATGGCCATCGAGTCGTTGAGCGCCATGATCGCGGTCAGCTCCGGGTCGGCGTCCAGCAGCCTGGCGGCGGCCTCGGCGCCACCGTCGCGGTCGAACTCGGCGTACCGGATGCGCCGCTCGGGCAGGTCGTGGCCCTGCTCGGCGAGGGCCTGCCGGAGCCCGGCCAGTCGGTCCGTGGTGGTGGTGAGGATGCGCGGCCCGGCGACCACGCCGATCGCCCGGTGCCCCAACCCGCACAGCTCCCGCCCGGCGAGATAACCGCCGGTCCGGTTGTCCGGCATCACCGCGTCGCCGGAGTGCTCGTGCCGGCCGATCACCGCGACCCGCCCGCCGGTCGCCTCGTACGCGGCGAGCTTCTCGTTGAGCTGCCGCGTGAAGGCGTCGTCGTGGTAGCCGGAGCCGGCGAGGATCAACGCCGCCACCTGGTGGCCACGCAGCAGCTCCACGTACTCCAGCTCGCGGTCCGGGTCCCGGTAGCTGTTGCAGATCATCAGCAGCCGGCCCTGGTCGGTGGCGACGCGTTGCAGGCCACGGGTGATCTCGGCGAAGTACGGGTCGGAGACGTCGTGCACGATCACGCCGACCGCGCTGCGGTGCGAGCGGGCCAGCAGCTGGGCGTGCGCGTTCGGCACGTACTGCAACTCGGCGACGGCGGCGAGCACGCGCTCGCGCAGCTCGTCGGTGACCGGTTTGCTGCTGCCGTTGATCACGCGGGAGGCGGTGGCGGGCGAGACGCCCGCGCGTCGCGCCACGTCGGACAGGGTCGCCATGGCCCGCCCCCTCGGTCTGTTGACGGCGTTTCGCCGTGCCGGCTAGCGTCACGGTACCGCAGAGAAAGCCCTTTCCCGCAGGGAGGCCCGGCCATGTCCGAACGCTACGCGGTGCTCCAACTCGACGAGTTGCCCAGCAGGCGCTGCTCCTGCGGTACCACCCGCCGGGGCTTCGTCGCCGAGAGCGACGGCCAGGCCTCCGTGCACCTGCTCCAGGTGCAGGACGCGGTCACCCACCACCACCGGATCGCCACCGAGTACTACGTCGTGCTGGCCGGTGAGGGCGAGGTGGAGCTGGACGGGGTGCGCCACCCGGCCCGGCCGATGTCCGCGTTCCTGATCAAGCCCGGTTGCCGGCACCGGGCCATCGGCGACCTCACCGTGCTGCTGGTCTCGCTGCCGGCGGCGGACGACACCGACGAGTACTTCGATGCCTGACCGGACGGCCCCGCTGCCCGGCGGGATCGGGGTTTCCCGGCTGCGCGTCTACGACACCGCCGGGCCGGACGGCGTGGTCGGCGGCACCCCGCACGTGCACCTGTGCTGCACCGAGGGGTACGTGGTGACCGGCGGCGAGGGCGCCGTGCAGACCCTCGGCTCCGACGGCTACCGGGAGACCCCGTTGCGGCCGGGCGCGGTGGTCTGGTTCGAGCCGGGCACCGTGCACCGCCTGGTCAACGGGGGCGGCCTGACCATCGTGGTGCTCATGCAGAACAGCGGCCTGCCCGAGGCCGGCGACGCCGTGCTCACGTTCCCGCCCGAGGTGCTGGCCGATCCGGGCGCGTACGCCGCCGCCGCGGCGCTGCCCGACGGGGGAGCGCCGGGCGCCGACGTGAGTGCCGCGTACCGGCGACGGAATCTGGCGGTGACCGGCTTCCAGGCGCTGCGGGCCGGCGGGCCGGCGGCGCTGGCCGCGTTCCACTCCGCGGCGGTGGCGCTGCGCCAACCGCTGCTCGCGCGCTGGCGGGAGCGCTGGGCGGCCGGGGCGGGCCGGGCCGCCGCCGGCACCGGCGAGCAGCTCGACGCCCTCGGCCGAGGCGACACCGCCCACCTGGGCGACGCCGGGCTGTACGCGGTGGACGAGCCGGTCGAGCACGGCCGACTGGGCATGTGCGGCCTGCTCGACACCTATCCGACCGCCGCCTGACGGTCTAAGCGGGACGGTCTCCAGGCCGGCGTCGAACCGGCCGGCGGGGCGGCGGAAAACGATCGAGGAAAGGCCTTGCCTGGCGTCCAGAGGCCGCCTACGCTCCAGGAAAGCGTTTGCCTGATACGCCGACCGGCCCGGTCCGCAGGTGTCGTTCCGGGCTCCGAGGAGGTTCCGCGTGACCGAGAACGCTCTGGACACGGCGGGCCGGCAGGCCGATGCGGCCGGCGCGCCCGCCGCATCGGCGGCGACATCGTCGACCGATGGATCGTCCACGGTGGCCGCGCCACCGCCGGGCGTCGGCGGCCGCCCGCCACGACCGACGCTCGGCCGGCGGGCGTTGATCCTCGCCGACTCGCTCTGGCGCCCGGCGCTCGTGCTGGCGGCGTTCTTCGCCGCCTGGTGGTTCGTCGCCGCCCGGGAATACGTGCCCAACTACCTGGTGCCGACCCCCGGCCAGGTCTGGGCCACGATGACCGACCAGTGGTCCGAGCTGGCCCGGCACACCATGGTCACCCTCTACGAGACGGTGCTGGGCTTCGTGCTGGCCGCCGCGCTGGGCCTGGCCGCCGCGGTCGCCATCGCCTACTCGCGCACCCTCGACAAGGCGCTCTACCCGATCGTCCTGTTCGCACAGGTCATCCCGAAGATCGCCATCGCCCCGCTGCTGGTGGTCTGGTTCGGCCTCGGTCTCACCCCGAAGATCATCCTGGCGGTGCTCATCGCCTTCTTCCCGGTGGTCATCTCCGGCGTGGCCGGGCTGCGCTCCACCGACCCGGAGCTGCTCGATCTCGCCGCCACGATGGGCGCCGGGCCGTGGCGCACCTTCCGCAAGATCCGTTTTCCGAACGCGCTGCCACACCTGATGGCCGGCCTCAAGGTGGCGGTCACCCTCGCGGTGGTCGGCGCCGTGGTCGGCGAGTTCGTCGGCGCCAGCGAAGGGCTCGGCTACGTCCTGTTGCTGGCCAACGGCAACCTCGACTCCGCGCTGCTGTTCGCCGACCTGATCCTGATGTCCGCCATCGGCATCGTCCTGTTCGTCCTGGTCGAGATCGCCGAGGCACTGCTCATTCCCTGGCACGCCAGCCGCCGGGCCGGCGTACCGCTCACCACCTCCTGACCGACCCCATCACGGAGGCACCGATGAAACGCACCGCCACCACCGTCCTGGCCACCGTCGCCCTGCTGTTCGCCGCCACCGGCTGCGGCGGGGACGACTCCTCCGGCGGCGGCACCGGCGTCGACGGCGACAAGCAGGTCACCCTGACCCTCAACTGGGTGCCCTACGGCGAGCACGCCCCGTTCTACTACGGGCTCCAGAAGGGCTACTACTCCGCCGAGGGCATCGACCTGAAGATCCTGCCGGGCAACGGCTCGGGCAACACGGTCAAGCAGGTCGCCCAGAAGCAGACCGACTTCGGCTGGGCGGACAGCCCGGTGCTGCTCAAGTCGGTGGCCAGCGGGATGCCGGTGCGCAGCCTCGGCGCGTACCTGGAGAAGGGCCCCTCCTCGGTGGAGTTCTTCGCCGAGGAGAACATCAAGACCCCGGCCGACCTGAAGGGCAAGACCGTCGGCGGCACGCCGGGCGACGCCCTCTACGCGACCTTCCCGGCCTGGCTGGAGAAGAACGGCCTCAAGCCGAGCGACGTCAAGGTGGTCAACGTGGACGCCGCCGGCAAGATCGCGGCGCTGGCCGAAGGCCGGGTCGACGCCATCATGGGCTTCTTCCACGACCAGGCGCCCACCATCGAGAGCAAGACCGGCAAGAAGGTCGACGTGCTGCTCTTCGCCGACTACGGGATGAACCTGCTCGGCACCGGCCTGATCGCCAACACCCAGACCCTGCAGAAGGACCCGGAGCTGGCCCGCAAGTTCGTCCGGGCGACCCAGAAGTCCTGGGCCGAGGCCGCGCGCGACCCGGCCGGCGCGGTGAGCGCGATGGTCGCACTCGCCGAGAACGAGCCCGCACCCGAGGTGCTCACCAAGCAGCTCACCCTCAACCTGCCGCTGATCGGCGCCGACGGCCCGCCCGGGGTGAACACCGACGCGCAGTGGACCGAGACCATCGACCTGATGTCCCGCTACGCGGAGCTGAAGGACCCGGGCGCGCCCACCGCGTACTGGGACGCCTCGTACGCGGCCCAGGGGTGACCCGGTGACCACCGCGCCGGCACGGGCCGGCACCGCCATCGGGATGTCCCGGCTGACCGTCCGGTTCAGCTCACGGCGGTCGCAGACCACCGCGCTGGACGACGTGTCGCTGGACATCGAGCCGGGGGAGTTCGTCACCATCGTCGGCCCGTCCGGCTGCGGCAAGTCCACCCTGCTGAAGATCGTCGCCGGGCTCGTCCAGCCGACCAGCGGCGAGGTGTCGCTGCTGGACCGCCCGGTGCGCGGCCCGCAGAAGGAGATCGGCTTCGTCTTCCAGAAGGCCGCGCTGCTGGAGTGGCGCGGCGCGCGGGCCAACATCCTGCTCCAGGCCGAGATGCGCGGCATGGACCGGGCACAGGCGGCCCGCCGGGCGGACGAGCTGATCGAGATGACGGGCCTGACCGGCTTCGAGAAGGCGCTGCCGCACGAGCTCTCCGGCGGCATGCAGCAGCGGGTGGCGCTCTGTCGCGCGCTGCTGCACTCCCCACCGGTGCTGCTCATGGATGAGCCGTTCGGCGCCCTGGACGCGCTGACCCGCGAGCAGATGAACGCCGAGCTGCACCGGATCTGGCGGGAGACCGGCACCACCGTGGTGCTGGTGACCCACTCCATCGCCGAGGCGGTCTTCCTCGGCACCCGGGTCGTGGTGATGAGCGCCCGGCCCGGCCGGATCATCCGCACCTTCCCGGTCGAGCTGCCGGCGCACCGCGACTACGCGCAGGTGATGTCGGATTCCCGCTTCGACCGGCTCGCCACCGACCTGCGCGGGTTGCTCGGCAGCGCGGCCGCCAACCACTGAGCGTGATCGGCACGACCAGCACGACGGAAGGAACACCATGACCCGCAGGTCGATCGGCATCATCGTCAACGGCGTGACCGGAAGGATGGGCTACCGGCAGCACCTCGTCCGCTCGCTGCTGGCCATCCGCGAGTCCGGCGGCGTGACGCTGGCCGACGGCACGACCATCTGGCCGGAACCGGTCCTGGTCGGGCGCAACGAGACGAAGCTCCGGGAGCTCGCCGAGCGACACGGGCTCACCGACTGGACCACCGACCTGACCGCGGCGCTCGCCCGCGACGACGTCGAGATCTACTTCGACGCCCAGGTCACCCAGCAGCGGGAGAAGGCGATCCGGCAGGCCATCGAGGCCGGCAAGCACATCTACACCGAGAAGCCCCTCGCCGAGGACACCGCTGGCGCGCTCGACCTGGCCCGGGCCGCCGACGCGGCCGGCGTACGCACCGGCGTGGTGCAGGACAAGCTCTTCCTGCCCGGGCTGCGCAAGCTCAAGCGGCTCATCGACGGCGGCTTCTTCGGCCGGATCCTCTCGGTGCGCGGCGAGTTCGGCTACTGGGTCTTCGAAGGCGACTGGCAGCCCGCCCAGCGTCCCTCCTGGAACTACCGGGCCGAGGACGGCGGCGGCATCGTGGTCGACATGTTCCCGCACTGGCACTACGTGCTGGAGGAGCTGTTCGGCCGGGTCGCCGCTGTCTCCTGCGTGACCGCCACCCACGTGCCCGAGCGGGTCGACGAGGCCGGCCGTAGCTACCCGGCGACCGCCGACGACGCCGCGTACGGCATCTTCGAGCTGGACGGCGGGGTGGTCGCGCAGCTCAACTCGTCCTGGTGCGTGCGGGTGCACCGCGACGAGCTGGTGGAGTTCCAGGTCGACGGCACCGAGGGCAGCGCCGTCGCCGGGCTGCGCCGCTGCCGGGTGCAGCACCGTGCGGTCACCCCGAAGCCGGTGTGGAACCCGGACCTGCCGGCCACCGAGGACTTCCGGGCCCAGTGGACCGAGGTGCCCGACAACGAGGAGTTCGACAACGGCTTCAAGGTGCAGTGGGAGGCGTTCCTGCGGCACGTCGTGGCCGGTGAGCCGTTCCGCTGGGACTTCCTGGCCGGCGCGCGCGGTGTTCAGCTCGCCGAGCTGGGGCTGCGCTCGGCCCGCGAGGGCGTCCGCGTCGAGGTGCCGGAGCTGGGCCGGTGACCGGCTCGGCGGAGGTGGTGCTGCCCGATGGGCGGCGGCACCGCCTGGCCGGGGGCAGTGGGTTCACCCGCCCGGCCGCGCCGGCGACCAGCCGGATCGCGTACGCCGCGGCGCACGTCGTTGCCGATCCGGGCGCGGAGAACGTGCCGGGCGCGCCGGCGGCGGTGGACTGGGACACGACGCTGGCCTTCCGGCGGCACCTGTGGTCGTACGGGCTGGGGGTCGCCGAGGCGATGGACACCGCCCAGCGGGGGATGGGGCTGGACTACCCGGCCACGCGGGAGTTGATCCGGCGCAGCGCCGCCGAGGCCCGCGCGGCGGGTGGGCGGATCGTCGCCGGGGTCGGCACGGACCAGCTGCCGGCCGGCCCCGCCACCCTGGCGGCGGTCACCGCGGCGTACCGCGAGCAGCTCGACGACGTACGCGAGGCGGGCGCCCGCCCGGTGCTGATGTGCAGCCGGCACCTCGCGGCCGCGGCCCGCGGGCCGGAGGACTACCTGCGGGTGTACGACGAGTTGCTGACCGCCGCCGACGAGCCGGTGGTGCTGCACTGGCTGGGCCCGATGTTCGACCCGGCGCTGACCGGCTACTGGGGCGCGGTCGACCTGGACCTGGCCGCCGACACGGTGATCGAGCTGATCAAGGCACACCAGTCCAGGGTGGACGGAATCAAGGTGTCGCTGCTGGACGCCGGGCGGGAGGTCGCGCTGCGCCGCCGGCTGCCGGCCGGGGTGCGGCTCTACACCGGCGACGACTTCCACTACCCGGAGCTGATCCGTGGCGACGAGGTGGGCCACTCCGACGCGCTGCTCGGCGTGTTCGCGGCCATCGCGCCGGCCGCCGCCGCCGCGCTGGCCGCCCTCGACGAGGGGGACCTGGCGGCGTACGACGAGATCTTCGCGCCGACCGTGCCGTTTGCCCGGCACCTGTTCGCGGCGCCGACCTGGCACTACAAGACGGGGATCGTGTTCCTGGCCTGGCTGGCCGGGCACCAGGACCACTTCACCATGGTCGGCGGCGCGCAGTCCGGCCGGTCCCCGGCGCACCTGGCCACCCTGCTCACCCTGGCCGACGCCGCCGGGCTGCTGCCCGACGCCGACCTGGCGGCCGCGCGGGCCCGGGCGCTGTTCACGGTGGCGGGGGTGACCCAGTGAGCGCGAGGAGTGAGCCGGTTCCGCGAGCCCCGCAGTCGCGAACGAAAGCCAGCCCAGTGAGCGCGAGGAGTGAGCCGGTTCCGCGAGCCCCGCAGTCGCGAACGAAAGCCAGCCCGGTGACCGGGCTGGAGCGGTTCTCGTTCAATCAGGCCACGGCCCAGCGCTGGCCGCTGCCGGAGGTGGTGGCCGGGTGTGTGGCGGCCGGCGTGCCGGGCATCGGCTTGTGGCGGGAGCCGGTGGCGGAGTACGGGCTGGCCCGCTCGGCGAAGCTGGTGCGCGACGCCGGCCTCACCGTCACCTCGCTGTGCCGGGGCGGCTTCTTCTCCGCCGACGACTGGCGGACGGAGAACCTGCGGGCCATCGAGGAGGCGGCCACCCTGGGCGCCCCCGAGCTGGTGCTGGTCTCCGGCGGGCTTCCGGCGGGCAGCCGCGACGTGGACGGCGCGAGGCGGCGGGTGGCCGACGCGATCGGCGAGCTTGCCCCGCACGCGGAGGCGGCCGGGGTGCGCCTGGCCATCGAGCCGCTGCACCCGATGTTCGCCGCCGACCGCTGCGTGATCGCCACCCTGGGCCAGGCGTTGGACATCGCCGAACGGTTCGACCCGGCGGTGGTCGGTGTGGTCGTGGACGCGTACCACGTCTGGTGGGACGACACGGTGTACGCGCAGATCGAGCGGGCCGGCGCGCGGATCGCCGCGTTCCAGGTGTGTGACTGGGTGACCCCGCTGCCGGAGGGCGTGCTGCTCGGCCGGGCGCTGCCGGGTGACGGCTGCATCGAGCTGCGCCGGCTGCGCGAGGCGGTGGACGCGGCCGGCTACCTGGGGCCGATCGAGGTGGAGGTCTTCTCCGCCGAGGTGTGGGCACGTCCGGGCGCGGAGGTGCTCGACGCGGCGATCACCGGCTACCTGCGCCACGTTGCCTGACCGGCACCCCGGCAGCGGGCCGGCCGTCGCGGACGGCTCGACCTCATCCTCGGTGGACCACCCGGCCGACGGGCGGCGGTGGCCGGCTGCTGTCGGCGCCTGGCTGGGCATCGGCACCGCCCCGGCCACCCTGGTGCTCGGCGCGGCGATGGCCGCGCGGCACGGCGGCGCCGTACCGGTGGCGGGGCTGCTGGTCGGCGGGGTGCTGATGGCCGCGCTGCTGTGGGGGCAGGGCCGGATCGGCCTGCGCCGGCCGCTCGGCGCCGGCGGGACGCTGACCGCGGTGCTCCCCGCGTACCTGGGGAGGACGTCGCGGCTGCTGCTGGCGGCCGTGCTGACCGTGTCGATGGTCGGCTGGAACGGGTTCAACGTCGGGCTGGGCGGCGCCTCGCTGGCCGCCCTCACACACCTGCCCGGCTGGGTCGGGCCGGCGCTGCTGGAGGTGGCGGTCCTCACCACCCTGAGCGCGGTGGTGCTGGTGGGCTGGTGCCTGACCGTGCTGCCGCCGCCGGGCGCGCCGGTTCGCGTCGCCGCCGGCGGGCTCGCCGACGCCGCCGCCCTGATCGGGTACGCGGCGGTCTTCGCGCTGCGCGCGCCGGACTTCAGCGTCGGTCTGGCCCGGAGGCGGGACCTGGCCTGGTGCGTGGGGCTGCTGATCGGGCCGGCGCTGCTCGGGGTGCTCGCCGGTGCCGAGCTGTGGTTGCGGACCGGCTCGGCGGACGTGGTCGCGCTCCTCGCCACCGGGTCGGGGCTGGCCGCGTACGCCAATCTGTTCGTCGCGGTGGCGGTCTTCGCGGCGGCGCTGACCACCACGTACTCCGGGGCTCTGGCGGTGCGTGGCCTGGCGCCGCGGGTGCCAGCTCGCGCGGCCATGCTCGCCGTCGCGGTGTTCGGCGGCGTGCTGGCGGTGGCGCGTTTCGACCGCCTGGTGCTGCCCTGGCTGACGCTGCTGGCCGCCGCGCTGCC
Source organism: Micromonospora acroterricola (assembly GCF_003172955.1). Taxonomy (GTDB): domain Bacteria; phylum Actinomycetota; class Actinomycetes; order Mycobacteriales; family Micromonosporaceae; genus Micromonospora; species Micromonospora acroterricola. Next base: position 31,986 of record NZ_QGKR01000137.1, read on the forward strand.
GGTGCTGGTGGTGCCGATGGCCACGGAGGCCGCCGCGCGCCGGCGGGGTCGCCCCCCGCGGACCGTGCCCGCCTGGTGCTGGGTACCGCCGGCGTTGCTCGCGGTCGCCTGCACGCTCGCCGGTGTGGGCGTCGCCCCGCTGCTCGGGCTGGCCCTCGCCGGAGCGTGCACCGTGCTGTGGCGGCGTCTGCGCTGACGCGGGGAGGTGGCGCGGTGGCAGTCTTCAGGTCTCCGACGAGCGCGTGGTGTACGGGACTGTTTCCACTGGCCGCCGCGTTGGCCGACCCGGTGGTGGGGCGCGCCCTTTGCTCTGCTTCAACGGACGCGACGACTGCGGCCCGTCCCTGTTGCGCCGACTGAAGCAGAGCAAAGGACATGAAGCACTGACCCGCCCCCCTGCCC
>NZ_QGKR01000132.1 GCF_003172955.1 Micromonospora acroterricola
CCCCTAGATTGGTGCCATGACCAGGCAGCCGGTGGCACCCGTCGCGGTGACCTTCGGTGTGCTCGGGCCGGTGACGGCCACGACCGGACGGGGCCCGGTCGCGCTCGGCGGGCCCCGGCAGCGCGTGGTGCTGGCCCGGCTTCTCATCGCCCGGGGCCGGGTGGTGCCGGTCGACCGGCTCGTCGACGACCTGTGGGAGGTGCCTCCGGAGGCCGCGGTGGGCGCGATCCGGACCTTCGTCGCCGATCTGCGCCGGGCGCTGGAGCCCGACCGGCCGCCCCGGCAACCGCCCCGACTCCTGCTCACGGAACCACCGGGGTACGTGCTGCGGGCCGCCCCGGACGCGGTGGACGCCGGCCGGTTCGAGGCGGCGACCGGGGAGGCGGGCCGGTTGCTGGCGGCGGGACTGCCCGCGCCTGCCCTCGCCGGGCTGGACGCGGCGCTCGCCCTGTGGCGCGGGCCCGCGTACGCCGACTGCGCCGGTGAGGCCTGGGCGTTCGCGGAGATCAATCGGCTGGAGGAGCTGCGGATGCTCGCCGTCGAGCGGCGGGCGGAGGCGCTGTTGGCGGTGGGGCGGCCGGACGAGGCCGCCGCCGACCTGCCGGCGCACCTCGCCAGCCATCCGTTACGGGAGGACGCCTGGCGGCTGCTCGCGGTGGCCCGGTACCGCTCCGGGAGGCAGGGCGACGCGCTGGCCGCCCTGCGCCAGGCCCGGGACGTCCTGGCGACCGAGCTGGGTGTGGACCCCGGGCCCGAGCTGCGGCGGCTGGAGGCCGACATCCTGGCCCAGGCGCCGCACCTGAGCGGGCCCTCCGAGCCCGTGGCCGTCGCGCCCGCCCCCGACCTGGCCGGCCCGGTTCGATCCGGCGGGCCGGAGCGGGAGCGTCCGTTCGTCGGCCGCGACGCGGAGCTGGACCGGCTCCGACGGGCCGCGGAGGCCGCCGCCGGACATGGGCGGCCGACTCTCGCCCTGCTCAGCGGCGACCCGGGCGCCGGCAAGACCGCGCTGGCCGAGACGCTGACCCGGTGGCTCGCCGCCCAGGGCTGGACCACGGCGTGGGGGCGCAGCCCCGAGTACGAGGGGGCGCCGGCCGCCTGGCCGTGGACGCAGATCACCGACGCGCTCGCCGGGCCGTCCGGCGCCGTGGGGGCCGCCGCGAGCGGTGACGCGGTCGAGGGCGCGGGGGTCGTGGGCGATCCCGCCGTGGCCCGGTTCCGCCGGCACCGCGCGGTGGCGTCCCTGCTCTCGGCGGTCGCCCACCGGGGGCCGGTGCTGCTGGTCCTCGACGACCTGCACCGCGCCGACGGGGACACCCTGGACCTGCTGACCGCGCTGCTCACCGGCCCGCAGCCGGCCACCGGACCGGTGCTGGTCCTCGGCACCTACCGGGCCACCGAGATCAGCCCGGAGCTGACCGCCGCGCTGGGCCGGGCCGCAAGGCTGGAGCCCGTCCGGGAGTACCTCGCCGGCCTGTCCGGGCCGGCGACCGGCGAGCTGGCCGGCGTCGTCGCCGGGGCGGAGCTGGACCCGTCCACCGTGCGGCTGATTCACCACCGCAGCGGCGGGAACCCGTTCTTCGTCCGGGAGCTGGCGCAGCTGTACGCGGCCGAGGGCGCCGCCGCGCTGGCGGCGGTGCCGCCCGGGGTGCGCGACGTGATCCGGCACCGGCTGGCGCAGCTGCCCGCACCGACCCGGACCGTGCTGCGGCAGGCGGCAGTGCTCGGCCGGGACCTCGACCCCGAGGTGCTCAGCACCCTGGCCGGCGACCCCACGACCCTGCTGGACGCCGTGGACCGCGCGTTGCAGGCGGGCTTCCTCACCGAGCAGGAGCCCGACGGGCGGCTGCGGTTCACCCACATCCTGGTCCGCGACACCCTCTACGCCGACCTGTCCGCGCCTCGCCGGGCGGCCTGGCACGCGGCCGTCGCGGAGGTGTTGCAGCGGCGCCAGCCCGCCGACCCCGCCGCGCTGGCCCACCACCTGCTGCGCGCCGGTGGGCCGGCAGCCGCCGGACGCGCCGCCGGCTACGCCCGTACCGCCGCGCAACAGGCCGAGCGGGGCGGCAACCCGCACGAGGCGGCTCGGCTGTGGGCGCAGGTGCTCGACGCGTACGACCGCGCGGGCGGGAGCGAGCGGCGCGAGCGGCTGAGCGCGGTGCTCGGCCTGGGACGTGCGCTGGCCGTGACGGGCCGGCTGGCGGAGGCGCGGCGGCGGCGGGCCGAGGCGATCGCCGACGCCGAGTCGATCGGCGACCCCCGGCTGTCCGGGGAGGTGCTGGCCGGCTTCGACGTGCCCGCCATCTGGACCCGCAACGACGACGAGCGGCTCTCGGAGCGGATCGTGCGGGCCGCCGGGCACGCCCTGACCGACCTCGGTGCCACCGGCTCGGCGCAGCGCAGCCGGCTGTTGAGCACCCTCGCGCTGGAGTTGCGCGGCACCACCACGAACCGTGGCCGCCGGGCGGCGGAGGAGGCCGAGGCGATCGCCCGGACCATCGACGACCCCGGGCTGCTGGCCTTCGCGCTCAACGCCCGCTTCATGCACTCCTTCCACCGCGCCGGCCTGGCCGCCGATCGGGCCCGGATCGGCGCCGAGCTGGTCGAGCTGGCCGCCCGACACCAGCTGGTGACCTTCGAGGTGCTGGGCCACCTCGTCCTGGTGCAGGCCCGCTGCGCGCTCGCCGACCGGGCCGGCGCCGACGCGCACGCCCGTGCCGCCGACCGCCTCGCGGAGCGGTACGAGCTGCCGCTGGTCGGTGTCTTCACCCGGTGGTACGCCGCGATGAGGCTGGCGCTCGACGGTGAGCGGGCCGCGGCGGCGGACGCGTACCGGGCGGCCGCCGAGGGGCTGTCCACCGAGGGGATGCCGGGCCTGACCGAAGGGCTGCTCCCGCTGGCCCTGCTCGGGCTGCGCCTGGCCGACGTCGCGGGAGACGACCGGCCGACGCCGGGACCGGACGCCGCCGACCGGCCGGTCCCCGGGCTCGGCGGCAGGGACTGGGCCGGCATGGACTGGGGCCCCCACGAGCCGTGGGTACGACCGCTGCTGCTCGTCGCGGCCGGTGACCGGGAGGCCGCCGCAGCGGCCCTGCGCGCCCTCCCGGAGGGACCGCACGACCTGCTGCGGGAGGCGCGGCTCTGCCTCACCGCCCGGGCGGCACTCGCCCTGGGCGACCGGGCCACGATGGAGCGCGTGGCCGTCGAGCTGCGGCCGGCCGCCGACGAACTCGCCGCCGGCAGCGGGGTGCTCACCGTCGGCCCGGTGGCCGGGCACCTCGCCGACCTGGCCGCCGCGCTGGGCCGCGACGACGAGGCGGCGGCGTACCGCCGTACCGCCCGGTCGGTCGCCGCCCGAGCCCGCGCCACCGCGCCCCCGGCCTGACCGCCGGGGCGGCGGTGTCGCCCGCCGCCCGGCGACTTGCCGGTTCCTCGGGAACCGGCGGGCGGGGTGCGGTCAGATGGAACCACCAGCGCGACCACCGCCGGCCGTGGATCAAGGGGGTACGCCGTGGAGGGGCTCGTCCTGATCGTGGTGCTGGGCGTCACCGTCCTCGTCGGCACCACGCTCGGCGGTCGGTACCGGGTCGCGCCGCCGGTCCTGCTCATCTCGTTCGGGGTGCTGCTCGGGCTGGTGCCGCCGCTGTCCGAGCTGACCCTGGACCCGGACCTGGTTCTGCTGATCTTCCTGCCGGCGATCCTGTACCGGGAGAGCCTCACGCTCAGCCTGCGCGAGATCCGGGCCAACCTCCCGGCGATCGGGCTGCTCGCGGTGGTGCTGGTGGTGCTCACCATGGTCACGGTGTCGCTGACCGCGCAGGCGTTCGGGGTGAACCCCGCCGCCGCCTGGGTGCTCGGGGCGGTGCTCGCGCCGACCGACGCCGCCGCGGTCACCGGCCTGGCCAAGCGGCTGCCCCGGAAGCTCCTGACCACCCTGCACGCGGAGAGCCTCATCAACGACGGCACGGCCCTGGTGCTCTTCGCGGTGACCGTGGGCCTGCTCACCGGGACCTCGAGGCCGGGCGCGCTCGGGATCGGTGAGGAGTTCGTCTGGGCCAGCGCCGGGGGGGTGATCGCGGGGCTGCTGGTCGGCGGCGCGGTGGTGCTGATCCGCAAGCGGCTCGACGATCCCCTGCGCGAGGGCGGGCTGAGCGTGCTGACGCCGTTCGGCGCGTTCCTGCTCGCCGACGCGGTGCACGCCAGCGGCGTGCTGGCGGTGGTGGTCGCCGGCCTGGTGCTGGCCTACGCCGGCCCCCGGGTCATCCGCGCCCGGTCCCGGGTGCTGGCGTACGCCTTCTGGGACCTGTCCACGTTCCTGATCAACGGCGGGCTGTTCGTCCTGCTCGGCACGCAGATTCCGCGGGCGGTGAAGAGCATCACCAGCGCCTCGCCGCAGCGGGCGGTGACCATCGTGCTGGTGGTCACCGTGGTCGTCCTTGCCACCCGGCTGCTCTTCGTCTATCTGACGGCGGAATCGCTGAGGCTGCTGGACCGCCGGGTGGCGCGGATAAACCAGGCGCAGGGTGGCTGGCGGGTGGGAACGGTCGCCGGCTGGTCGGGATTCCGGGGCGCGGTCTCACTCGCCGCCGCCCTGGCGGTTCCGACGACGGCGGCCAGCGGTCGCCCGGTCGCCGAACGCGACCTGATCATCTTCGTCACCGCGCTGGTGATCGTGCTGATCATGCTCCTTCAGGGCACCACCCTGCCGGTGGTGGTGCGCTGGGCGGGGCTGTCCGGCGACCCCGAGCGCGCCGACGAGCTGCGGCAGGCACGGATGCGGGCGACCCAGGTGGGCCTGGCCGCGCTGCCCCAGGTCGCCGCCGAGATCGGCGCCGACGAGGAGGCCGTACGCCGGCTGGAGGCCGAGTACCGGCGGCATCTGGACGACGTCAACGAGGGTGGCGGACGTACCGCGGAGGAACGCCGCCTGGAGCACAAACTGCGCCTCGGCGTCCTCGCCCACAAGCGGCGGGAGGTCACGCGGTTGCGCGACAGCCGGGAGATCGACGACCTCGTGCTGGGTGAACTCCAGGCGGCGCTGGACAACGAGGAGATCCGGCTGCTGGGCCGCGGCACCACCGAGTGACCGTGATCCGTGGCCGGCCGACCGACGGATTGGCGACAGTCGCCGGGCCGCGGGCGGCCGACTGGTCCACCCACCACCCGGTACGGTGGAACTGGTTCGGCATCGGTCGATGCGTCCGGTCCGCGAGGGGGTGCCCATGACCACCGAGGCGACGGATGCGGACCTGCGGGTGGTCACCGAGCAGGAGTTCCTCGACGAGCTGACCTCGGTCACCCGCGAGCGTGGCGCCACCGAATTCCTGTACCTGATGGCGCAGGGCGACGGCGTCATCGGGGTGCAGTGGGAGCAGCCCGGCGTCGACCACCGGCGCCGCTACCGCGTGCGCGACTCCGGCGGCCCGGCCTGCCCGCACTGCGCCGTCTTCGAAGCGGTGCTGGCACTGGCGTACGTGCTGCCACTGGACCTGATGCGGACGGCACGCGCCCGACCGCAGTACGAGACGGTGCTGCGCACCGGTCGGCTGCCCCACCTCGCGTTCGCCCGGCCGGTCGGCCAGCCCGGGGCGAGCTGGCTCGGCGACTGCCACGCGGTCACCGGCGATCCGCACAGCGACGCCGACTGCCCGCGGCACGCCGTGCCCGCGCCGAGCGGCGACCCGCTGGACCTGCGCGTGGGGTCGCTGCCCCGAGCGCTGCGCGAGCTGTACCCGCACGACGCCGCCGCGACGGCGGATCTCCAGCAGCGGCTGCGGATCGCCCGGGACTGGCGGGCCGACGCGCAGGCGGTGGCGAGCGGGGTCCGCGAGGCGGCGGCGACCTGGGCGTTCCTGCGCAACTCCTGCGTGCTGGGCGTGCCGGTGCCGGGCGCCACCGGTCTCGTCCTCACCCTCCCGCCCGGCCAGGGCCCGGACGACCGGTCGCTGGCCGATCTGCACGCGGCGGCGCTGCGCGCGCTGCCTTCCGGCGGACCGTTGGCCTACCAGGAGCGGGCGTGTCTGGTGCCGGAGCCGGGCCCGGGGGCGCAGCGGATGCCGTCGTACGCCGGCGCGATGGACCTGACCGCCGGGGCGCCCGTGCGCACGCTGCGGCTGCCCGCGCCGCGCCGGCCGCTGAGCACGACCGGCCGGGGCGTCCTGCTGCTCTACGAGGCCCGGCACGCGATGGGCCGGCACGTCGCGAGCGCGCCGGAGCGCGACGACCCGGCCTACTGGGAGTCCGAGGCGGCGTTGAACGTCTTCGAGTTCACCCTGTTGGAGCGGGTCGCCGGCCGGCACTACCAGGAGGCGGTGGCCGCCTATCTGCAGGCGCTGCGGCGCGAGGGCGACCTGCTCGCCCGCCCCCACAAGGTGCTCGACCGGCGCCGGCGCAAGGCGCTGTCGCTGGCGTTCGGCGGCCTGGACGACGAGGAGCTGCACCTGTGGGCGTCGGTCGCCTACCGCAACGCCATCCTGCTGCTGCTCGGTGACGTGCGGGCCTTCGCCGCGCACCTGCGCCGGCAGGCCAGCTGACGCGGATGCCGCTCAGAGCACCTGGGCGAGGAACCGGCGCAGCCGGGGGTGCTCCGCCCGTTCGAAGATCGCCTCCGGCGGGCCGGCCTCCAGCGCCACGCCGCGGTCCATGAAGGCCACGGTGTCGGCGACCTGCCGGGCGAAACCCATCTCGTGGGTCACCACCACCATGGTCATGCCTGCGGCGGACAGGTCCGCCATCACCCCGAGGACCCCCTTGACCAGCTCCGGGTCGAGCGCCGAGGTGGCCTCGTCGAAGAGCATCACCTCGGGGCGCAACGCCAGCGCCCGGGCGATCGCCACCCGCTGCTGCTGACCGCCGGAGAGCTGCGCCGGTCGGGCGTCCGCCTTGCCGGCCAGCCCCACCAGATCCAGTTGCGCACGGGCGACCGCCTCCGCCTCGTCCTCCCCGAGCCCGCGCAGCCGGCGCAGCGCCAGGGTGACGTTGCGCAGCACGCTCATGTGCGGGAAGAGGTTGAACTGCTGGAAGACCATGCCCACCCGCTGCCGCAGCGCGTCCGGGTCGTCGCGCAGCACGCTGCGCCCGTCCAGCAGCACGTCGCCGCGGTCCGGCTCGATCAGACGGTTGATGGTGCGCAGCAGAGTGGACTTGCCCGACCCGGACGGCCCGATCACACAGGCCGTCGCGCCGCGTGGCACGGTCAGGTCGACGCCGCGCAGCACCCGGTTCGGTCCGAAGGCGAGGTGCACGTCGCGTACGTCGAGGCTGACCGAGGTCGTCGTGCCGGTGGTCATCGCCGCTCCCCTTCGGTCGTGCCGGCCAGCGCCGACCCGGTGTCGTCCTCGTCCTCGTCGGTCGGTGCGGTGGCCGGCCGGCCCTGGCGCAACCGCCGGTCGATCCAGTTCACCGCGTGCGTCAGGGGCACGGTCAGCGCCAGGTAGAAGTGCCCGGCCAGCAGCAGCGCGGACTCGTTGCCGGTGGTGGCCGCGTAGTCCTGCCCGATCCGGAATAGCTCCCGCTGGCTGGCCACCAGCCCGAGGAAGTAGACCAGGCTGGAGTCCTTGATCAGCGCGATGAGCTGGTTGACCCAGGCCGGCAGCACCCGCCGGATGCCCTGCGGAATGATCACCAGCCGCATCGAGTCGGCCCACGAGAAGCCCAACGCCCTCGCGCCCTCCAGCTGCGCGGCCTCCACCGACTGGATACCGGAGCGGAAGATCTCCCCCATGTACGCCGCCGCGATCAGCGACAGCGCCAGAATGCCCAGCGGGTAGGGGTCGGGTCCCCAGACCCGCATGCCCAGCGGCGCCAGCCCGACGCCGATCAGCAGGATCGTCGCCGCGGCCGGCAGCCCGCGGAACACGTCGGTGTAGACGCGCGCCGGCCAGCGCAGCCACCGGCTGCGGGAGATGCCGGCGACGGCCAGCAGCAGGCCCAGCACCGAGCCGAGCAGGGCGGCGGAGACCGCCAGGATCAGCGTGTTCGGCAACCCGACGGTCAGCATCTCGGGCAGCGCGTCGCGCATGGCGTCCCAGTCGAAGAAGGTCTCCCACAGGGTGCTCAACGGATCCATCGGTCGCCTCTCCTACCGCCCCGCTCGCTCGTCACCCGTTCAGGACGCGGCCGACGCGGAGGGCGCGGCCGACGTCGACGCGGACGGCGCCGCCGGGACGGCCACCGTGCCACTGCCCGGGTGGAAGTCCGCCGGGACCGGCCGGCCCGGGTAGTACTGCGCCTGCAGCCGGCTCCACGTGCCGTCCGCGATCACCTCGTCGAGGCCCTTGTTCAGCGCCTCGCGCAACTTGTCGCTGCCCTTCGCGACGGCGTACGCGGTGGGCGCCGGGCTCAGCTCCTTGGCCGCCACGGTGATCTTGCCGTTGCTGTCGGCGGCCGACTTCTCGCCGATCTCCGCCGGGGCGATCCACGCGTCAGCGGTACCCGCCTTGAGCTGGTTGATCGCGCCGTTGTAGTCCGGCACCCGCACCGGGTCGAGCTGCTTGCCCGTGGCGTAGTCGTCCTGGACGGTGCCCTGGACCACCACGACCCGCTTTCCGGCGAGCTGGTCGAAGCCGGTGATCGGCGAGCCGGTCGGCACGTCGAGGCCGAAGTAGCCGAAGTCGTACCCGTTGCCGAAGTCGACCGTCTTCTTCCGCGCCTCCGTGATGGTGATCGAGGAGCTGCCGACGTCGAACTTGCGGTTGTTGACCTGCGAGAGCAGCGCGGAGAAGTCGGTGCCCACGAACTCGACCTTCAGGCCGAGCTTGCCGGCCACCGCGGTCAGCAGGTCGTTGTCGAAGCCGGTGAACCGGCCGTCCTTGAGGTACACGTTCGGCGGGGCGTCGGTCAGCGTCCCGGCGCGCAGGACACCCGGCTGCGCCAGGCCGTACGGGTTGCCGGCCGCGTCGGACGAGGCGTCGTCGCCGCAGGCGGTGAGGGCGGTAGCGGCCAGGATCGTGGCCGCTCCCAGGGCGGCGGCGCGGGTCAGGGCAGGAAGGAATCGCACAGGTGTCTCCGAAGGTTGCGCAGCGGCGCGCACAGACGTGCGTCGCCGACGGTGCGCCCGGTGGGCGTACCGCTGGGGATGGGTTTCGGGGTGGAGGGGTGCGCTAGCGCGCGGAGCGGCCGCGACAGGCGGCGCTGCACACCCGCATCATGTCCACGTGCCGCCGCCGGGTCAGCGCCGGTGGTGGCCAGCCGGTGCGGGCGTCCGCGGCGTCGGCTGGTGGTGTGGTGCTGAGGATGTCCATGGTTCTCCCGGGTCTGTGCTGACCTGGGTGCCAGGCCACGCTTGCACCGACGTCGTGCCGGTGCCTGGTCTTCACCCGGGGCACCCCACCGCGGAGGAGGGTTGCCGGCCAGCGAGCCGGGGCTTCGCGCTGGCGCTCATGACCTGCGCCGAGGCTAGCAGCCGGGGGAGGTGGATCGTCCAGTCGCTATGACCACCCTCACCGTCCGCGACGGGCGTCCGGCGGATCAGCTGGCGTGTACGTGCGGTCGGCGGCGCGGGTCGGGCTCCTGCCGGCGAAGGATCTCGCGGGTGACCGGGGCGATCTCGCCGTGGCCGAACGCCAGGTAGCGCAGGAAGTTCCCGCCCGGGTTGCCCTCGGTCCACTGGAAGTAGATGTGCGGGCACCGCCCGGCGCGGTCGCGGATCTCCAGCAGCAGGGCGGCCACCGCGCTGGGCACCGAGGAGCTCGCCAGGCTCAGCACCGGGTACCGGTCGTGCTCCACGCTGCCGCGTATCAGCAGCTCGGTCTCGAAGTCCGACGGGTCGGTGACCGTCACCTCGACGAAGATCACGGCGCTGTCGGCGGGGAAGTCGTTGTCCGCGACGGTCTGGGCGAGCTTGTCGCGGTACTCCGCGGGGGCCCGGCTGGCCGGCTCGTGTGCGATGAGGCGGATGCGGCGCCCGGCGTACTCGTCGATCAGCCGGCTGGCCTCGGGGTCGAGCTCGATCCGGTCGACCCGCAACTCGAAGGCCCGCATCAGCCGGGACAGCACCGACACCACGATGATCCCGCCGATGAAGCAGGCCGCGATCTTCACGCCGTCGGGACGTTCCACCACGTTCGCCGCCGTGGTGTAGACGAAGGCCGTCGCGATGATCCCGAACGCGACCGTGCGGCCGTGCTGGCGGCGGCGTCGCGCCGCGAGGGTCACCGCCGTCGACGCCGAGGTGATCAACACCAGGACCCCGGTGGCGTACGCGCCGCCCTGCGCGTCCACGCTCGCCCCGAAGACGACCGTGATCAGGAACGCCACCGAGGTGAAGACCAGCACCAGCGGCCGGACGGCCCGGGCCCAGGTCGGCGCCATGCCGTAGCGGGGCAGGTAGCGGGGTACGAGGTTGAGCAGCCCGGCCATCGCCGAGGCCCCCGCGAACCAGAGGATGGCGATGGTGGACATGTCGTAGACCGTGCCGAACACCTCGCCGAGGTACTCGTGCGCCAGGTAGGCCAGGGCCCGACCGTTCGCCGGCCCGCCCGGCTCGAACGCCTCGGGCGGGATCAGGATGGTGGTGGTGATGCTGCTGGTGACCAGGAAGACACTCATGATCACGGCGGCGGTGGTGAGGAGCCGACGGGCGCCTCGGATGCGGCCCAGCGGCCGGTCCTCGGAGTCCTGCCGGTCCCCCCGGATGTGCGGCATCACCGCCACCCCGGTCTCGAAGCCGGACAGGCCCAGCGCCAACTTCGGGAACACCAGCAGCGCGAGCCCGACCACCAGCAGGGGATCGCCGTGGCTGGTGGTCAGCGCCGTGCTCCAGTCCTCGACCGCGCTCGGGTGCGTCACCACTCGCCACAGCCCGTCGGCGATGACCACCGCGTTCAGTGTCAGGTAGACCGCGACCAGGACGACGGCGATCCCGATGGCCTCGCCGAAACCCTTGAGGAACACCGCGCCCAGCAGCGCCACCAGCAGCAGCGTGAGCGCGACCTCGTGGCCCTTGAGCACGCTGGGCAGGAACGGGTTCTCGTCGATGTGCGCGGTCGCGTCGGCCGCCGAGAGGGTGATGGTGATGATGAAGTCGGTGGCCGCGAAACCGAGCAGCACCAACACGAACAGCTTGCCGGGCCAGAAGCTCAGCAGGCGTACCAGCATCGCGATGGAGCCCTCACCGTGCGGGCTCTCCACCGCCACCCGCCGGTAGACCGGCAGCGCGCCCAGCAGCGTCACCAGCACCAGCACCAGGGTCGCCACCGGCGAGAGCGCGCCCGCGGCCAGCGCCGCGATGCCCGGCTGGTAACCGAGCGTCGAGAAGTAGTCGACACCGGTCAGGCACATCACCTTCCACCAGGGATGATGCCGGTGCTCCGGTGGGCGGGCGTGCGGGCCGTGCCGCTGGACCGCCTGCTCCGAACCGCTGTCGAACAGCCAACGCCGTAGCCGAGCGGTCCGGCGGCCGGCGCGCCTGTCGACCTCCATCGGCGCTTCCCCCGTCGTCCGCCCACGGTCACCGCGAGTATCCGCCCGGAGGCCGGTGCCCGTCCGCCGGTGCGGGGAACACGCCCCGACCGGGCTGGCCGCCGGGCGGCGCCTCGGAGGGTTTCGGGCTGTGGGCACGGGGGAAGCAGCGCGTCCCGGCGTCCCGCCCGACGACCCCCGGACGGTTCGGGCAGCCGCCGGAGCGTGCGTCCGCGGAGGGAGCGGGTCATGGTCGGCGGCCGTCGGTTCCGCCCGGGCGACGGCTTCGGCCGCCAGCTCGACGAGCACGAGATCCGCGTCGGCGAGCCGCCGCAGAACGAGCCCACGACACCGCCCACCGGCGGCCTGATCGACAGCGCCGTCTACATCCGTGGACACCGGTTCGCGTCGCCGGCCGGCCTCGCCGAGACGTACCGCTGCCTGCAGGAGCAGGACGACGCGATGGCCTGGATCGGGCTGTACCGGCCCGACATCGACCAGATCACCTCGCTGGCCCGGGAGTTCCGGCTGCACGACCTGGCGGTGGAGGACGCGATCAACGCCCACCAGCGGCCCAAGCTGGAACGGTACGGGCACACGCTCTTCGTGGTGCTGCGCGCCGCCAGCTACGACGACCAGCGCGAGGAGGTCGAGTTCTCCGAGCTGCACCTGTTCATCGGGCCCGGCTTCGTGGTCACCGTCCGGCACGGTGAGGCGCCGGACCTGGCCGCCGTGCGGCGGCGGATGGAGGCCGACGCGCAGATGCTCGCCCAGGGCCCGGAGGCGGTCCTGTACGCGATCCTCGACCAGGTGGTCGACGGTTACGCGCCGGTGGTGGCCGGGCTGGAGAACGACATCGACGAGATCGAGACCGAGGTCTTCGGCGGCGATCCCAACGCCAGCCGGCGGATCTACGGGCTCAGCCGGGAGGTCATCCAGTTCCAGCGGGCCGCCCGCCCGCTGCTCGCCGTGCTCGACGCGCTGGCTGCCGGCGCCGGCAACTACGGGACGGACGAGGAGCTGCGGCGCTACCTGCGGGACGTGACGGACCACCTCACGCAGGTGGTGGAACGGGTGGACGGTTTCCGGCACCTGCTGCAGAACATCCTCACCGTCAACGCCACGCTCGTCTCGCAACAGCAGAACGAGGAGATGCGCAGCCTCACCGCCGCCAGCTACGCGCAGAACGAGGAGCTGAAGAAGGTGTCGTCCTGGGCGGCGATCCTGTTCGCGCCCACGCTGATCGGCACCGTGTACGGGATGAACTTCGTCCACATGCCGGAGCTGAACTGGCGCTACGGCTACCTGTTCGCGCTGCTGCTGATGGGGCTGGTCTGCGGCAGCCTCTACCTGATCTTCAAGCGGCGCGGCTGGCTGTGACCGTCGAGGGTCACTCGATGCCGCGCAGGATGTGCCGCTCGTCCTCGCTGTCGTCGTCGCCCGCGCCGATCCTGCCGAGCAGCACGGCGGCGGCCCAGATGGTCAGGGGCGTGGCGGCCCCGGTCATGCCGCCGCCGGTCCGGTCGTCCCGGGTCTGGCTCCGCTCCGTGCGCGGTGGCCTGCGCTGAGCCTGCATGGGCACTGCCTCTCCTCGTCGACGCCGCCTCCGCGGCGCGGCGTGCACCCGCGCCGCCGGCCGGGCCACCCGCGTGTCAGGCAGGTCGCCGCCGGTACAGCAGCCATCTCGCACCATCGCACGCCCGGCGTCGTTCGCACCCCTTGTTTTCGGTTTCCCGACTGTCGCCGCCCCCTGGGACGCTCACCAGCGGTGCAGCTGCGCCCAGGCGGCGGCGTGGGCCCACGCCAGCGCTCGGCGGCGTGCCGCGGACCGTCCGACATCGGGATCGACGCGCTTGTCGCTGGGCCTGCGCCCCACCAGCGCGAGTAGGTCCAGCCCTCGCCGCCGTCGCCGATCGACACCGTCCCGCATGATCGCCTCCTCTCCCCAGCCCGCCCGGTGCGGGCCTTCCACGGGGACGACGGAGCTGTCGCGTCGATTCCGACATCGCCCGGTGACGCGCGTGTCCTGATCGGCGGTGTCGCTCCGACGTCTCTGTGGGCGCTCGGACGAGGCTTGTGCGACGGTCGTGAAGGGCCAGGAGAGGGTGAACGATGAAGTACCTGTTGTTGATCTACAGCTCGCCAGCGACGTGGCAGGCCCTGCCGGGCCGGCAACGGGAGGAGATGGCGCGCGAGCACGCGGCCCTGGTCGACGAGTTGGTCGCCTCCGGGGAGTACCTCGGGGGAAACGCACTCGCGGACGCACTGCACAGTCGGGTGGTCCGGGTCCGGGACGGCGCCCGCAGCGTCACCGACGGCCCGTACGCCGAGGTGAAGGAGCAGTTGGCCGGATACGACCTGGTGGACTGCGACAGCCTCGAGCGGGCCACCGAGATCGCCGCCCGGCTGCCGGAGGCGAGCCTGTTCGCGGTGGAGGTCCGCCCGGTGATGCAGCTGAACGGAATGGAGATGTGAGCACCGACGGCCTGGTCGAGATGCTGCGCCGGCTGGCGCCGCAGGTTCTCGGCGCGCTGGCCCGGAACGGGGCGGGGTTCGCCGCCGCCGAGGACGCGGTCCAGGAGGCGCTGTTGGCGGCCGCGCAGCGCTGGCCGGTCGAGGGCCTGCCCCGCAACCCGCAGGGGTGGCTGATCACTGTGGCGTCCCGGCGGTTGACCGACCAGCACCGCGCCGACGCGGCCCGGGCTCGCCGCGAGGCGGCGGCCGTGGCGCTGACCCCGGCCGACCACCTCGTTGCCCCGCCGGCGGACGCGCAGCCGGTCGTCGTGGACGACGACACGCTGACCCTGCTGTTTCTCTGCTGCCACCCGGCGCTGACACCTCCCTCGCAGGTGGCACTGACCCTGCGCGCCGTCGGCGGGTTGACCACCGCGGAGGTCGCCCGGGCCTTCCTGGTCCCGGAGGCGAGCATGTCCCGGCGAATCAGCCGGGCCAAGCAGCGGATCCGGGACGCCGGGGGCCGCTTCGGGGTGCTGGCCGAGGCCGAGCGCCACCAGCGGCTCGACGCGGTCCTCCAGGTCCTCTATCTGATCTTCAACGAGGGCTACACGGCCAGTGCCGGTCCGGCGTTGCACCGCGCCGAGCTGACCGGCGAGGCGATCCGACTCACCCGGCAGGTCCGCCGGCTGCTACCCGACGACGGCGAGGTGGCCGGGCTGCTGGCCCTCATGCTGCTCACCGAGGCCCGCCGTCCGGCCCGGACCGGGCCGGACGGCGCCCTGGTGCCGTTGGCCGAGCAGAACCGGCGGCGCTGGCGTGCAGACCTGATCCAGGAGGGCGTCGCGTTGATCACCGAGACGTTGCCCCGCTCCGTGATCGGCCCGTACCAGATCCAGGCGGCCATCGCCGCGGTGCACGCCGAGGCCGGATGCGCCGCGGAGACCGACTGGGCGCAGATCCACGCCCTGTACGAGTTGCTGGAGCGGATCGCCCCCAATCCGATGACCACCCTGAACCGCGCGGTGGCGCTCGCCATGGTGCGCGGGCCGGACGCCGGGCTGGAACTGGTGGCCACCCTCGACGGCGACCAGCGGCTCGCCGGGCACCACCGGTTCAGCGCGGTCCGCGCCCACCTGCTCGAGCTGGCCGGGGACCCCGCCGCCGCCCGATCCGGCTACCTGGACGCGGCCCGGCGAAGCACCAGCCTGCCGGAGCGCCGATACCTGGAGGACCGCGCCGCACGACTCGGTTGACCGACGCGGGCCGGCTGGCGGCGGCTGTCGCTCGGCGCGCCGGGTCAGGGCAGCGGGTGGGCGATGCCGCGGGCGTGGTCGGTGAGTGCCGCGCCGACCACGGTCGCGGCCAGCGGCAGCACCTCCAGGCAGCGGCGCACCGCGGCGGCCATCAACGCGTTCGGCACCCGCATGGAGAGCGTGCAGTGCGGCACCCAGCGCCCCGGCTGGTAGTGCTCGACCAGGTTGATGCCGGCGGCGGCGAGCCGGTCGTGCACCAGCCGGTGGTGGGCCAGCAGCTCCGGGGTGGGCGTCGGGCCGAGCCAGAGCACCCGGCCGACGAACTGGCCGGCGTGTTGGAAGTCGAGCCGTAGCGGTGCGGCCACGACCGTGCCGTGGAGCGCCGCGGCGACCTGCTCGGGGTCGAAGCTGGGCGCGACCGCGAGCGAGAGGTGCGGTCGGTGGCGCTGCTCCAGCAGCGAGCGCATGCTCTGCACGCCCTCGGCCTCCAGCGCGTCCCAGAGCACCCGGATCCGCCGGGTGGCGTCCCGGTCCAGATACAGCTCCAACGCCGCGACCACTTGATCACCGTAGCGGCCGAGGTTTGACGGCCCGTCCCGGCGGTACCCGATCGGAGAGACCAGGAGGCGTGACCGTGGACGTGAGTGAACTGCTGACCGAGGCGTACGACCGCCTGCCCGACCTCGTCCGGGCGGCGGTCGACGGCCTCAGCCCGGAGCAGCTGGGCCGCCCGCCCGGCCCGGGCGCCAACACCATCGGCTGGCTGGTCTGGCACCTGACCCGCGTTCAGGACCACCACGTCGCCGACCTGCTGGACGCCGAGCAGGTCTGGGTGACCGGCGACTGGGCGGGCCGCTTCGGGCTCACCGCCGACCCGGACAACACCGGCTACGGTCACTCGGCCGCCCAGGTCGCGGCGGTACGGCCGGAGAGCGCCCAGGCCCTGATCGACTACTACGACGCGGTCTCGGCGCGCACCTCGTCGTTCCTGGCCGACCTGCGCCCGGCGGACCTGGACCGCGTGGTCGACGAGACGTGGGACCCGCCGGTCACCCTCGGCGTCCGGCTGGTCAGCATCGCCGAGGACGACCTGCAGCACGTCGGCCAGGCCGCCTACGTACGTGGCCTGATCGGCGCCGACTGACCGGAGGCCGGCGCCGTCACCCCCTTCGGGTGAGGCAGCCTCACCCTGCCGAGGGCGATCCTGCGGGGAAGCGGGGGGAGGGGACCTGATGGGCACGACGGCGGCGCGGTATCTGCAACAACTCGACACTGGTCGGCGCCCAGACCTGCCGGCGGCCACCTCGGGCACGGTACGGCTCGACGCTCGCGTGGACGGCTGCACCGACCACTGGTACCTGACCATCGCCGACCAGCACGTGCGGGTGACCCGGTCAGCGGACGACGCGGACCTGGTGGTCCGCGCCGACACTGCGGTCCTCGACGGGTTGGCGCGCGGCGAGACCCACGTGGCGACGGCGCTGCTCCGCAACGATCTGACCGTGCGGGGCAACGTGCAGCTGCTGATGCTGCTGCGACGGATCTTTCCCGGGCCGGCCGGCGCCCGCCATCCCCGGGAGCTGGGTCGGGCCGCGCTGGCCGGGCGGGACGGGCGGTCGTGAGCCGGGAACGGGTGCACGTGATCGCGGGCAACGCCTTCGCGATCAGCGACGCCCAGGGCGACATGGAGGATGCCCCGGACACTCCGGTCGGGCTCTTCTCGTTCGACACCCGCTTCCTGTCCCACTGGGTGCTCAGCATCGACGGGGAAGGGCTGAACGTCCTGTCCCGTGACGACATGACGTACTTCGAGACCCGGTTCTTCCTGGTCCCGGGCACGGCCAGCCACTACGTCGACGCCGACGTGTCGGTCATCCGGCACCGCTCGATCAACGACAGTTTCAACGAGCGGATCACCATGCTCAACCACTCGTCG
This sequence comes from Micromonospora acroterricola, assembly GCF_003172955.1. GTDB lineage: Bacteria > Actinomycetota > Actinomycetes > Mycobacteriales > Micromonosporaceae > Micromonospora > Micromonospora acroterricola. Next base: position 17,044 of record NZ_QGKR01000132.1, read on the forward strand.
AAGCCGGCCGACCTCACCGTGCGAATGGACATGGGCAACGACTTCGCCGACCTGGCCGACCTGGCCGACGCCGCGGAGGGCCGGGGGCCACGGCCGGCCGCCCAGGTCACCGCCGACTCCGCGCGCGGCCAGCTCGTGCTGCGGTACCAGCGGGAGCGGTTCGTCCGCGAGACCACCGTGACCAGCACGGCTCCGAGCGACGTGGACGAGCGGGGAATGACCTTCCGGATCCGGATCGAGCCGGAGGGGAAGTGGGAGACCGACCTGCACATCACCATGACCATTCGGGGCGAGGGCGCCCGGGACCTGCGCAACGACCTGGAGTCGCACCGGAACCACGTACGCGGGGGGATGCGCGAGGATCTGGGGGCCTGGCTGGCACGGGCCCCGCAACTGGTCGCCGAGCGGGACGGCCTGGAGGAGACGTACCGGGGCAGCCTGGCCGACCTGGCGGCGCTGCGGTACACGCCGCTGGCGTACAACGCCCAGGTGCCGGTCGGCGGCCTGCCCTGGACGATGGCGCTGTGCGGACGGGACAGCATCATCACCTGCCTGCAGACCATCGCGTTCACCCCGGAGCTGACCCCCGCGACGCTGCGGATGCTGGCGCTGTTGCAGGGAGGCCAGCTCGACGACGTCCACGACGAGGAGCCGGGCAAGATCCTGGCCCAGCTTCGCTACGGCGAGTCCGCGGCGTTCGGTGACCGGCCGGACGGGCTCTACTACGGCGCGGCGGACACCACCCCGCTGTTCGTCGTCCTGCTCGACGAGTACGAGCGCTGGTCCGGCGACACGGCCCTGATCCGCGAGCTGGCCCACCCGGCACGGATGGCGCTGGACTGGATCGACGAGTACGGCGACCTGACCGGCGACGGGTACCTGCGCTACCAGCGCCGCAACGAGCGGCACGGCGTCATCAACCAGTGCTGGAAGAACTCGCCGGACGCGATCGCCGACGCCCAGGGTCGGGAACCCCCGTTCCCCAGGGCCACCTGCGAGTTGCAGGGCTACGCGTACGACGCGAAACTGCGGGGCGCCCGGCTGGCCCGGGAGTTCTGGGGCGACCCCGCGTACGCCGACCGGCTGGAGCGGGAGGCGGCGGAGCTGAAGGACCGGTTCAACCGGGACTTCTGGCTGCCGGAGCGGGAGTACTACGCGTTGGCGCTGGGGCCGTACGGCGATCCGGTCGACGCGTTGTCGTCCAACATCGGGCATCTGCTGTGGAGCGGGATCGTCGCGGACGACCGCGCCGAGGCGGTCGCCGAACACCTGGTCGGGCCGCGGCTGTTCAGCGGCTGGGGAGTGCGCACCTTCGCCAGCGGGCAGCGCCCGTACAACCCGGTGGGCTCGCACCTGGGGGCGGTGTGGCCGTCGGACAACGGGCTGATCGCCGCCGGCCTGCGGCACTACCGCTTCGATGCCCACGCGGCGCGGATCGCGGCCGGCATCTTCGACATGGCGCAGACGCTCGGCGGGGCGGTGCCGGAGGTGATCGCCGGCTACGAGCGCAGCCTGACGAAGTACCCCGTCCAGCTGCCGTCGGCCGGTCGCCCGCAGTCGTGGTCCTCGGGGGCGCTGCTGATGCTCCTGGGCACCATGTTGGGGCTGCGGCCCACCGGCGACAACCTGCTGGTGAACCCGGCCCTGCCGAACGGGTTCGGCAGAGTCGAGCTGCTGGACATCCCAGGCCGCTGGGGCCGCACCGACGCGTACGCGGGAGATCGCTCCAGCAGCTCCAGGTCCCGTCCCCGACTTCGGTGATCAGGGAGTTCGCGTCACGACGCGCCGCTGGCGGTGACGCCAACTTCTTGATCACCCTGAGTGGTGGGCGCGTCGGGGGTGCGGTGGGTGCGGTGGGGCAGTCCGGAGAGGGCGCGGTCGACGCCGACGAAGAGCAGGCCGAGCAGCCAGAACGCGACGGCGAGGAAGACCGCGCTGATCGCCACCCCGGCGTAGCCCAGCTCGCCCGCGTCCAGGAACGGGTACGGGTAGCGGTGCACCACCAGCCCCCGGAGCAGGGCGAAGCCCAGGTAGCCCAGCGGAAACGCCAGCCACCAGGCCGCGTACCGGAGGCGCAGTCGCCCGCGCTCGTCCAGCAGGACCCAGTCGGTCACCGCCAGCAGCGGCACCACCGTGTGCAGCAGCTGGTTGCCGATCGCCTCGCCGACGGTGCGGTCCGGCTGGGCCATCGCGAACGGGCTCGCCGGGTTGGCCAGCACCAGGTGGTAGACCACGCCGGTGATGGTGATGTAGAGGGTGACCGCGCCGCGGAGCGCCGACGGAGGGTCGGGACGGTCCCGCCACGCCCGCCAGACGGCGTACCCCGCGAGAGCGCCGACGGCGAGGTTGCTCTGGATCGTGAAGTACGGCAGCAGCCCGGTGACGGTGGCCGGGCCCAGCGCGGTGAGCACGATCCCGGCCAGCACGCTGAGCACCACCGCCAGGCGCAGGGCCGCCGCCGCGCGTCGCCGCCGCAGACTCATCGGGGCAAGCTATCAGCCCACGGCGGGGAAGTCGTGGGCCGGTGGCGCCGGCTGGTCAGGTCGGTCGGCCGCCGGGTCGGGAGGGCCGCTCATCGGCGCCTCTGGTGCGGTCCGGTCCCGTGTCGGTCGGCCGATGATCCGGCGCGGGGGGCGGTGTCTCTGCCCGACGGCTCGGCACGTTCCCGGGCCGTCCGTCGGTGGGCCCGTGCGGTGTCGCCCCGGCCAGCACCCGCACGCAGTAGTCGGCCACCCGCTGCCGGTCACCGGCGGCGGCGACCAGGCCGGAGAAGACCGGGTTGTCGAGGGCCGGTGCGGAGTCGGCGCCGGCCACCGCCCGGTATGCCCGGCACAGACCCAGCATCTCGGAGGGTGCCGGGGCGGGCGACACCGTTCCGGTCGTGGCCGGTGGGCCGTCGGTGCCCTGCTCACCGACGGCCGGGGCGCTCACGGTGGGCGGACTGCCGGGTGCCGGTGGCGTGGCCGTGGGCGGGTGCGGCGACCGGGGCGCCGTGCCGGTGGCGAGCGCCACCCCTCCGGTGGCGGCGAGCGCCAGGGCCGCCACGGCCGCCCGGCCACCGAACCTGGTGAGGGAGCGTGGCCGGCGAGCGGGCCACGCGGGAACCGCCGGCGCGGCCAGGGCACGACGATAGGCCTGCACGGCAGGGCCCTCGCCGGCCAGCTCGGCGGGGCGCGGGGCGGCGCGGACCGCCGCCAGCAGCAGCACCACCGGTCGTGGGTCGGTCGATGACTCGACGACCCCACCGAGCAGCCGCTCGACGGTCTCCTGGTCCATCCGGTCTGCGTTCATCTCGTGTCCCTCAGCGCCGCCTACCTGCGCGGTGTCACATCCGCTCTCCGGTCGGACGGAACGGAGGTGACACGGGGGAGGTGGTGGGAGGGACGGCTGCCGGAGGGCCGAGGCGGCTGCATGCCGTGGGCGTCGGACGCCGCGGTTGCCGCACGGCCCGGTAGCCGCACGCCGTCGCCGCCGGACGTCGTGCGGCGGATCCGGCTCAGCCCATGGTCTTGGCGCCGTCGATCGCCTCGCGCAGGATGTCGGCGTGCCCGGCGTGCTGGGACGTCTCGGCGATCAGGTGCAGCAGCACCCGGCGAACCGTCCAGCTGGCTCCCGGTTCGAACCAGGGCGCCTGCGGCAGCGGGTGCGCCGCGTCCAGGTCGAGGGTGGCGACCAACTCGTCGGTCTGGTCGGCAACCTGCCGGAAGCGCTCCACCAGCCCGGCGAGGGTGTCGCCCTGCACCATCCGGAACTGGCCGGCCCAGTCGATCTCCTCGCGCTGCATCGCCTCCGCGCCGCCGACCGCGAAGCGCATCCACCGCTCCTCGACGCCGGCCACGTGCTTGATGAGACCGCCGAGGCACAGCTCGCTGACAGTGGTGCGGGTGGCCGCCTGCTCGTCGGTCAGCCCGTCGACGGTGTGCAGAAGGAACCACCGGTGCCGGCGCAGCGTCTGCAGCAGGTCTGCCCGCTCCCCGGTGAGCTGCTCGGTGCTGGTCATGGTGCCGCCTCTCCGTCGATGTCCGCTCCCCGCCAGCGTAGGAGGCGTCACCGACAGTTCCGCCCCGACACGAGCGGGCCGCTCGCGCCACCGTCCTGTGCGGCGGGTCGATCAGCCGGCTTCGACCGGCGCGGCGGGTCAGACGGAGGCCCCCAGCGGTTGCCGATCGGCGCGCGGGGCGGTCCACTGAATGACATGGGTGTGATTAAGGTGGGTACGTCCTCCTGGGCCGACCAGTCGCTGCTGCGTTCCGGGTGGTATCCGCGCTCGGCGAACACGCCAGCCAGTCGACTCGCCTTCTACGCCGGCCGGTTCCCACTGGTCGAGGTGGACACCTCCTACTACGCGATCCCCGCCCCGGAAACCACCCACGGCTGGGTCGACGCCACGCCACCCGACTTCACCTTCGACGTCAAGGCGTTCAGCCTCTTCACCGGTCATCCGACTCCGGTCGCCACGCTGCCCCGTGACCTGCGCCCGGCCGCCGGCCCGACCCGGATCCGTCGCCGCGACCTGCCGGAGCGGGTGTACGACGAGGTGTGGTCCCGGTTCCGCGCGGCGCTGGACCCGATCGCGGCGGCCGGCAAGCTGGGTGTGGTGCTGCTGCAGTTCCCGCCGTGGCTGGTACGCGGCGCCGCCGCCGAACGCCGCATCGTCGAGCTGGCCCAGCGGTGCCGGCCGTGGCGGGTCGCGGTGGAGCTGCGGCACGGGTCCTGGTTCGACGGTCCGGCCGCGACCGACACGATGGACCTGCTGCGCGCGAACGATCTCTCGCTGGTCTGCGTCGACATGCCACAGGGGCATCCGTCGTCGGTGCCGCCGATCCTCGCCGGCACGGCGGAGCCGGCGATCGTCCGGTTCCACGGCCACAGCGACGCCTGGCGCGACGGCGACAAGCAGGACAAGTTCCGCTACGCGTACGCCGAGGAGGAGCTCCGGCACTGGGCCGGGCTGCTGGCCGAGCTGTCGGGCCCGGCCGACGACCTGCACGTGTTGTTCAATAACTGCTGCGCCGGTCAGGCGCAGCGCGACGCCACCCGGTTGGCGGAGATCCTGACGGAGACCATGATCGGGGCCGAAGCAGGCGGCGAGCGGGGGGCCGTGTCGACCCGTGCCACCTCGCCCGCCTGACGGCACCGCGCCCGTATGAGCGGCGGGCCGTGTCGACCCGTGCCTCCGGCGCTCCGGTCCATCCCGGACGGGCACGCGGCGGTGCTGCTAGGAGCGCCGCCCCCGACTGCGCAGCGCGTCCTGGGTCATCTCGTTGATGTCCGCGTCGTCCGGGAACGACCGGCGGCTGGGCGCCGGGTCCGGAGGCGCGCCCGGTCCGGCCGCCGGGGTACGGGTCGGTTCCACCGAGCCGAAGCCGTGCCGACCGGCCGGGTCGGACGGGCCCGCCGGGGCGCCGGCGCGACGGTCCCCGCGCCGCCCCTCGGGCACCGCGGTCTCCTCGCTGCCCTCGTCCATCGGCGAGTCCTCGTCCGTGCCCCAGGGCGGTTCGGCGTCGAAGCCGTCCTCGGCCTTCCACGGCTCGGTCGCCTCCGGCTCCAGCCGGTCACCGCCGCCACTGCGTCCCTCGTGCGCCGTCATGGCCACCTCGCTCGTCGTGTCCGCCGCTGCCGGCGGACGGTTGCCCGTCCCGGGGCAGGTCAGGCCCGCCCCGCCCCGCCGCGTCGCACGCCCGCGGCACGCCGCCGCCGTCGCACCGCACGTCGTGGCGGTGGGCGCGCGGGTCGGCCGGCGCCCCGCCGTCGAGGTGCCGGCGGGACGCTGGCCGCCCGGAGTTCAGCGCCCGGCCATCGCCATCTGCCGCTTGCCGGCGCCCATGCCGGCCATCTGCCGCTTGCCGGCGCCCATGCCGGCCATCTTGGCCATCCCCTTCGGGGCGCTCGCCAGCATCCCGACCCGGCCGAGCATGCCCCGGAACACCTGGCCGGGCTTCTGCTGCTCGCCCATGTACGCGGTGACCACGACCAGGGACCCGGTCAGCGCCGGGATGGCCCACTGGAGCAGCTTCATCTGCCGCTGCGAGGCGGCCACCTTGGCGGGCGTCTGGTGGTTCGGCTCGGTGGCGCCGGTGACCGGCGGGGCGCCCGCCTTCTCCAACCGCATGCCGATCAATCGGCTGTAGCCGGTCACCGCGAGCGCGCCGATCGTCAGCGCCGTCTTGATGGTGCTGGCCCGGGCCACCCCGGACTGCGAGGCCACCCGCGGGCTCTCGGTCACCAGCTCACCGACGGCCCCCGCCAGGTGTGCGCCGATCGCGGCCGCGTTGACCGGGGTCCACTTGGACCAACCGGCCGAGGCGACCGGGAGCCGTTGGGTCGAGTCACTGATCTTCGCCGCCGCGCCGTTGACGCCGAGGGCTCCCATCAGGGAGCCGCCGAACCAGGCCGCCAGGCCCAGGTCGTGCATGGAGCGCAGTGCGGTATGCCGTTCGGACATGTGATCCCCTTCCGCCGTGTCGGGCGCTGCGGCTTACCCGCCGCCCGGGCGGCTAACCCCACCCCGGCAGGGCCGATGCGCGACGCATCCGGCACGGCGGGGACATTCCGGCGGCTCGTGGATGGCACCACGGTCGGCAGGAGTCGTCCGGTCGGTGGTGGGTAGATCCCACCAAGGCTGACAGAGAGGGGAACGAGATGGCACAGCCGGACGAGAGTCGGGAGAAGACCCCCAAAACCGACGCGGTGCTCATGCACCCGGACAACGACCCGCACAAGAACACCGCGGAGGTCCCGCCGCGCAAGGAACACGGTGAGATCCGCGTGGAGCGCGACGGCGACCTGGTGCCACTGGACCAGGACGAGTGAGCCGGCCGGCCGGGCCGCGTCGCGACCGGCCGGCACCTCTCAGCGGGGCGGCAGGTCGCCGGCGAAGCGGGCGACCCGCCGCGCCAGCGGGGTGCCCGCGCGAACCCAGGTGAAGTGGTCCAGCGGCGCCCCGGCCTGCTCCACCGTGTACCGCTCCCGGGTCACCGGCGCCGCCGCGAGCTTCGCGCAGAGGTGGTCCATGGTCGCGTGCGGCGTGTACTGGTCGTCGTCCATGCTGACCGCCAGCACCGGGGTCCGCACCGCGCGCACCGCCGCCTCGGTGTCCGTGCCGTCCAGTTTGGGGAAACGGCCGGTCCGTGCGGTGTACGCCCAGTCCCGAATCACGCCGCGTGCCTGCCGGCCGCCGAAGCCCCAGCCCGGCCAGACCCCGAGCACCGCCGCGGTGGCGGCGATGCCCTGGGTGTACGGCAGCACGCCGAGGCCACGCCGGCCCGGGTAGCTTCGCCAGTAGGGGATGCCGACCGCGACCAGCACCAGCCCGTCCGCCGCGTCGCTGCCGTGCAGGGCGAGGTGCAGCAGCGCGGCCTGCCCGCCGAGCGAGTGCCCGAGCAGCAGCCGGGTGCGCCCGTCCAGCCGTGGCTTGAGCGCGGCCAGCACGGCGCCGATGTCGCCGGCCAGCTCCGTGTAGCCGTGGCGGTCGGCGCGGCTCGGCGGCGGGCCACTCGCCCCGGTGCCGCGAAGGTCGGCGACGACCACGGCCAGCCCGGCGGCCCGCAGCGCGGCCGCGAACGGCCGGTAGTAGCGGGCCCGCACCCCCATCGCCGGCCAGATCACCACCACCGGCGCACCCGGCGGTCCGTCCGGCTCCGGATACACCTGCACGCCGAGACGGCCGCCGTCGACGTCGACGAACTCCTGCGCGTACTCCGGGTCCCCGTTCACCGGCCCAGCTTACGGCTCGACGTTACCGGCCGGTAGCCGCCGATGTCGGACACGACGGAGGCCCCGCCGGGTGGCGGGGCCTCCGGTGAACGGTCCGGTCAGGAAACGGAGATCGTTCCGTCGCCGGCGCGGACGCAGGCGACCGCGCGGGCGCTGGTGGTGGCCGCGCCGCTCAGGCACTGGCCGAGCACCTGGTGCCCGGTGGCGTTCGGGTGCCACGACTCCTGGCAGGTCTGGAAGTAGCTGACGCAGGTGTTGGCGATCCGCTGGATAGCGATCTTGTCCTTGCCGGAGAGGCTGGTCACGAAGGTGCCGTTCGGGCTGTCCTGCAACCGGATCGGGGTGGCCAGCGCTCCGGTGGGGCTGGTCGACGACTCGCAGAGCCGGGCGCCGTCGAAGGCGCGCTGCACGTCGAGGTAGACCAGGTCGGCGGTGGGGAACTCGGCGGCGAGGGTGTCCCGCGTGGACTTCACCAGGGTGCCCAGGCCCTGCGAGAACCGGTGACCGGGCATCAGGCTGGCCCGGTGGATCGGGCAACCGGCCGCGTACCGCTCGGCGCCCAGGTCACGGAACTTGTCCCGGGTGTCGTCCCGGCCGTCCTCGGTGTGGTACGTCGGGTTCAGGTCCATCGGCAACGGGTTGGTGTAGTCCTGGAACACCACCCGGTGCTGCCCGTCCGCGTCCACCTGGTCGAGGGCGGTCAGCAGCTGGCGTACCGCTGCGGTGGTCTCCGCGGTGGCGGCGCTGAGCTGCGCGGCGGTGGCCAGGTCGGCGTCGCTGCAGGGCTTCTGCTCCACCGGGCCGCCGAGGTACGCCCAGAACTCCCACCAGCCCGTCCAGGCGTCGGCGATGAACCGGTTGGCGCACTTCTCCGCCACACTGCCGAAGGTGAACGAGCTGTTGTTGGAGCCGAGGCCGATCAGCACCAGGTCGATGTCCTGGGTCTGCGCGACGGCGCGCATCTGGTCGATCTGCGAGGCCACCGTGCGCCCCTTCTCACGCGCCACCGACGCCGTGGCGATGTCGTGGGGCTGGCCGCCGGAGCAGGCCAGGTTGAACCGGTTCTGAACGCCCGGCAGGTTGGCCTGGTTGAGCGAGGCGTTCGCGGAACGGTGGCAGAAGAACGCGTTGTTGTTCGGCGCCGTCCAGCCGGGGAAGCCCTGTGCGACTCCGTTGACGTCGACCACCGGGGTGTACGCCCCGGCGCCCTCGCCGCTGATGAAGCTGTCGCCGAGGGCCACGGCCGCGGTGGGCAGCGCGGCGGATGCGGGAGCGGGCAGCGCGACGGCGGTCGACAGCGCCGCCGTGACGATCGTGAGTGCCGCGGCGAGCGCGGTACGCCGGAACCTGGGCATGGGGCTCCCATCCATCGAAAGATGAAAGATTCTCTGAGAGCGCGATCAGATCACCCCCGCGCGACGGGCGTCAATGGCCCGTAACAGAATCGTTCGATGAAAGACACGTCCGCGTCGGTGCGCCGGTCGGCCGCGACCTCGACCCGCCGACGATCCGCACCCCGCTGCTGGAACCCGCCGGGGCGGCCGGATCCGGGCGTGCGTGCTCCGGTCCGCGACGGCGAACGGGAAGGCGACGCGGCAGCGAAGGCGCTGCACCGGGACCGGCACCTCGCCGGCCGGCGGGTCTACCTCGCCGAGGCGGACCCGCCGCCCCGGGTCGACGCGGCCGTCGACAACACCGACCTCACCCGCCCTCGCCTGCTGCCCGGCCGACCTGGCGGTCGGGTCGCCGGCGCCGCCGCAGCAGCGCAGCGCCGACGGCGTTCAGCCCGACACCCCAGATCAGGAGGACGGTCAGCCACTGCGCCCACCGCAGAACGCTCATCTCGCCGGAGAGCAGGTTCCGTACGCTGCCGTACGGGGTGAGCCACGCCTGGGCGGGCTCGACGGCGCCCAGCAGCGCGTACAGGCCCAGCGGCAACACGATGGTGGCGAGGAACCCGACGACCGGCGAGCGCAGCAGCAGGCCCAGCCCGGTGCCCACCAGCCCGGCGACGACCTGCACCAGCACACTGCCGACCGCGATGGTCCCGGCGTGCCGCCACGGGTCGTCGGCGACGGCCGCCGGAGTGAGGGCGAGCGTCACGGCGCAGACCAGCACCCCGACGACGCCGACGACGACGGCCGGCAGCCCCACCGCGAGCACGGTCGGAGTGACCCGGACGGCGGCGGGCGCCCGCCGCAGGTCACGCACCAGCAGGATGCCGAAGAGCGGCGTCAGCACCGACATCAGGCTCTGCACCGTCTCCGAGAGCGCGGCGAACGTCCGATCGCCGGGAGCCGCCGCAGCCGTCAACGCCACGGCGGCCAGCAGGCCCAGCAGAAGGGTGATCGCGAGCAGCCACCACCGGGCCGGCGTACGCAGGGCGCGCACCAGTCCGCCGCGAATCGTCCCGTCCGGCTCGGTGAACCCTCGCCGGTCGGCCGTACCCGGGTCGCCCGGGTTCGTCCGCGCGGTCACCGGACCGGCCCGTGGTGGAACTCGGCGCGCCAGCGGCGTACCCCGTTGTCCCCGTCCATGCCCGCTCCCGCCCCGCGCCGGCGCTACCGGACGCGATCGCCGGTCAGATTACCGGCCGGGTGGTTCCTCCGTGACCCCGCGAACGCCGCCGCCCGGCTGGTCCGGGCGCCGGCGGGCTGTTCCGTGGCTCACGTCCGGGCGTCGACGCCCGGCGGGTCGCGTAGGGCCTACGGGTGTTGTCCCAGCCTCGGGCTAGGCTCGCTGCGGCGCGCCACGCCGGCTGACATCGCCGGTGACCGGCAGCACACCGCCGAGACCGGGGAGTACGACCAGTTGACCGCAGAGCCTGACACCCTGTACGGGGCCGATGACCTCACCCACCTTGAGGGGCTGGACGCTGTCCGCAAGCGGCCCGGCATGTACATCGGTTCCACCGACAGCCGTGGCGTGGGTCACCTCGTCAACGAGATCCTCGACAACTCGACCGACGAGGGCGTCGCCGGTCACGCCACCAACGTCGAGGTGACGCTGCACGCCGACGGCTCGGTGCAGGTCGACGACGACGGTCGGGGCATCCCCACCGACGTGCACGCCAAGTCCGGCATCTCCGGCGTGGAGCTGGTGCTCACCCGGCTGCACGCGGGCGGCAAGTTCGGCGGCTCCGGCTACAAGACCTCCGGTGGCCTGCACGGCGTCGGCGCGTCCGCGGTCAACGCGCTGTCCCGCCGGTTCGACGTGACCGTCCGCCGCGCCGGCAAGATCCACTCGATGTCCTTCCGGCACGGTGTCCCGGGGATCTTCGACGGCGACGGGCCCGAGGCGCCGTTCACCGCCGGCCCCGGGCTCCAGGTGGTCGGCGCGATGAAGCGTCGGCAGGCCACCGGCACCTCGATCCGCTGGTGGCACGACACCCGCTACTTCGAGACCGGCGCCGCGCTCGACGTCGACGCGGTCCGCATGAAGCTGCGCAACACCGCCTTCCTGGTCCCCGGCGTGACCTACCTGCTGCGCGACCTCACCGGCGAGGCGCCCACCGAGGAGCGGTTCCACTATCCCAACGGGCTCAGCGACATGGTGGAGTTCCTCGCCCCGGCCGGCGACCGGCCCGTCTCCGGCACCCTGCTGGTCACCGGCGAGGGGACGTACCGGGAGAACGCCGCCGACGCCAACGGCGTCATGCAGTCCAACGTGCAGCGTCGGGCCGAGGTCGAGGTGTCGTTCCGCTGGGGCACCGGCTACGAGCGCACCGTCGAGTGCTTCACCAACACGATCCGCAACGCGCACGGCGGCACCCACCGCAAGGGCTTCGAGCGGGCCCTGGTCCGCACCCTCGCCGACGCCGTGCGCAACACCCGCGGGCTGCTCAAGGCCAAGGAGGAACCGCCCACCCTGGACGACGTCCTGGAGGGGATGACCGCCGTGGTGCACGTGCGGATCCCCGAGCCGCAGTTCACGTCGCAGACCAAGGACGAGCTCTCCACCACCGGCATCACCAAGGTGATCCACACGTTGGTCGAGGCGCACCTCAAGGCGTGGATGGAGGACCGGCGCACCAAGGCTGAGGCGCGCACCGTGCTGCAGAAGGTCGTCGACGCGGCCCGGGTGCGGCTCACGCAGAAGCAGCAGAAGGACGCCGCCCGGCGCAAGACCGCCCTGGAGGGCGCGTCGATGCCGCCGAAGCTGGTCGACTGCCGGGCCACCGGCATCGACCGCAGTGAGCTGTTCATCGTCGAGGGTGACAGCGCCCTCGGGACGAGCCGGATGGCCCGCTCCTCGGAGTACCAGGCGCTGCTGCCGATCCGGGGCAAGATCCTCAACGTGCAGAAGGCCAACCTCCAGCAGGTGCTGGACAATGCCGAGTGCGCGGCGATCGTCCAGGTGCTCGGCGCCGGCTCGGGGCGTACGTTCGACCTCTCCACGCTGCGCTACGGCCGGGTGCTGATCATGGCCGACGCCGACGTGGACGGCGCGCACATCCGCACGCTGCTCATCACCCTCTTCGCGCGGTACATGCGCCCGTTGATCGAGGCCGGCCGGCTCTACGCCGCTATGCCGCCCCTGCACAAGATCACGACAAAGGGGCGCAACCCGCAGACCGTCTACACCTACACCCAGGCCGAGATGGAGGCGACGGTCCGCAAGCTGGAGAAGGCCGGCAAGCAGATCGTCACCCCGATCCCGCGCTTCAAGGGTCTCGGCGAGATGGACGCCGACGAGTTGTGGGACACGACGATGAACCCGGCCACCCGCGCCGTCCGCCGGATCACCCTCGACGACGTGGACGCCGCCGAGCGGATCCTCGAGCTGCTGATGGGGGAGAAGGTCGAGCCGCGCCGCAACTGGCTGATCGACTCCGCCGACCGCGTAGACCGCGAGGCGATCGACGCATGAGCACGCGTACCGTCCGAGGGGAAAGCTGAGTCATGGCACGCCGTAAGGAAAACAAGGTCGACCTCTCCTCGTTCGACCAGGCCGGCGCGCGGGTCTTCGACAACCCACTGGTCACCGAGGTGTCCGACTCCTACCTGGAGTACGCGTTCTCGGTCATCCACTCCCGCGCCCTGCCCGACGCCCGCGACGGCCTCAAGCCGGTGCACCGGCGCATCCTCTGGTCGATGTACGAGCAGGGCTACCGCCCCGACCGGGGGCACGTGAAGTCCGCCCGGGTGGTCGGCGACGTCATGGGTAAGTACCACCCGCACGGCGACACGGCGATCTACGACGCGATGGTCCGCCTCGCGCAGGACTTCTCGCTCAACGTCCCGCTCATCGACGGGCACGGCAACTTCGGGTCCCCGGACGATGGGCCGGCGGCGGCGCGCTACACCGAGGCGCGGATGTCCCGCGAGGCGATGCTGCTCGTCGGCGAGTTGGGCGAGGACACCGTCGACGTCGAGCCCAACTACGACGGGTCGCTGACCCAGCCGACCGTGCTGCCGGCGGCCTTCCCCAACCTGCTGGTCAACGGCGCGTCCGGGATCGCGGTCGGGATGGCCACCAACATGATCCCGCACAACCTGGCCGAGGTGGTCTCCGCCGCCCGCTGGCTGATCAACCACCCGGACGCCACGCTCGACAAGCTCATGGAGTTCGTCCCCGGCCCCGACCTGCCCACCGGCGGCGTGCTGCTCGGCCTGGACGAGGTGCGCCGGGCGTACGAGACCGGGCGCGGCGTGGTGCGGATGCGCGGCAAGGTGGTGATCGGCCCGATCGAGGGCAGCCGGGGCCGCCAGGCCATCACGGTGGTCGAGCTGCCGTACGGCGTCGGCGCGGAGAAGGTCATCGCGGCGATCACCAACGAGGTCACCAAGACCAAGCGGCTGACCGGCATCGCCGACGTCAAGGACCTGACCGACCGCGAGAGCGGCACCCGACTGGTCGTCGAGTGCAAGGTCGGCGTCAACCCGCAGGCGCTGCTCGCCGACCTCTACCGGCTCACCCCGCTGGAGCAGTCGTTCGGCGTCAACAACCTGGTCCTGGTGGACGGGCAGCCCCGCACCCTCGGGCTGAAGGCGCTGCTGGAGGTCTTCCTGGCCCACCGGTACGAGGTGGTCACCCGGCGCAGCTCGTACCGCCGCCGCAAGCGCCAGGAGCGGCTGCACCTGGTCGACGGCCTGCTGATCGCATTGCTGGACATCGACCGGGTGGTCCGGCTGATCCGGGGCAGCGACGACGCACAGGCCGCCAAGGACGGGCTGATGAGCCAGTTCGGTCTCTCCGACATCCAGGCCACCTACATCCTGGACACTCCACTGCGCCGGCTGACCAGGTTCGACCGGATCGAGCTGGAGGTCGAGCAGGAGCGGCTGCGCACCGAGATCGCCGAGCTGTCCACCATCCTGGACGACGACAAGGTGCTCAAGAAGCTGGTCTCCGACGAGCTGGCTGCCGTGGTCAAGCAGTTCGGCGCCGAACGGCGCACCACGCTGGTGGATGGCGACCTCAAGGAGGTGCTGGCCGCGTCGGCGCCGGCCGGGCCGCTGGAGGTCGCCGACGACCCCTGCCAGGTGATCCTCTCCGCGACCGGGCTGGTGGCCCGGACCGCGGCCGAGTCGGAGGAGAGCGCCGAGGGGCGCCGGCGCAACGGCCGGGTCAAGCACGACACGGTCCGCGCGATCGTGCACTCCACCGCGCGTGGCCGGGTGCTGCTGGTGACCAGCGCCGGCCGGGCGTTCAAGATCGACGTACTGCCGTTGCCGGTGCTGCCGGAGCAGGCCGGCACGGTGTCGCTGCGAGGCGGCATGTCCGCCGCCGAGCTGGTGCCACTGGAGGCGGGGGAGACGGTCGTCGGCCTGGCCCCGCTGGGCGGGCCGGCCGACGGTTCGCCGGGGCTGGCCCTGGGCACCCGGCAGGGCGTCGTGAAGATCTGCGCGCCGGAGTGGCCGGTGCGGTCCGACGAGTTCGAGGTGATCGGCCTGCGTGACGGCGACGAGGTGGTCGGGGCGACCTGGCTGACCGACGGCGCCGAGACGCTGACGTTCGTCACCTCGGAGGCGTCGCTGCTGCGCTTCGCCGCCGGGCTGGTCCGCCCGCAGGGCCCCAAGGGTGGCGGCATGGCCGGCATCAACCTGCCCGCCGGGGCGCGGGTGGTCTTCTTCGGGGCGGTGCGCACCGACGATCCGGGGCACGGCGACCCGATGGTGGTCACCTCCACCGGCGCGACGGTCAAGGTGACGCCGTTCAAGGCGTACCCGGCGAAGGGTCGGGCGACCGGCGGGGTGCGCGCCCACCGTTTCCTCAAGGACGAGACCGACGTGGCCGTCGCCTGGGTGGGGCCGCGGCCGGTCGGCGCGACCGGCACCGGCGAGCCGGTCGAGCTGCCCGCCGCCGACCCCCGCCGCGACGGCTCCGGCTTCGCCGTGATGCTGGGCCCAACCGTGGTAGGCCACCTCATCGAACGCGACTAACCCGTCCCCCCGCC
>NZ_QGKR01000130.1 GCF_003172955.1 Micromonospora acroterricola
GGGCGGGGATGGGGGCGAGGGTGGCCGCCAGTGTGGCCACCCAGGTGGTCGCGGTAACGAGTCGGGTCTGCATAGACGCCTCTCAGTCCGGGTGGCTGAAACTTAGCTACGCGTCCAGCGCTCGTCAAGAAGAGAACCTACGGATTGCCGCCGGCTGAAGGCGAGGATCGGACCCGGCCATACCGCGAACTGATTGTTGAGTCGGAAAATTACAATCGCTTGCTCAAATCTTGCAGATTTCTGTCCCAGCTCAGTAGGCTGCCGTGGTGAATGAACGTCCGCTGGTCGAGGTGAGGAATCTGACCAAGATCTATCCGCCGCGCGGGTCCACTGCGGAGTTCCACGCCGTCGACGGCATCGACTTCGAACTCCAGCGGGGGGAGTCCTTCGGACTCCTCGGGCCGAACGGCGCCGGCAAGTCCACCACCATGCGGATGATCGCCGCGACGTCGCCGATCAGCGGCGGCAGCCTGCGCGTGCTCGGAATGGACCCGATGAAACAGGGGCCGGAGATCCGTGCCCGGCTGGGCGTCGTGACGCAGGACGACCACCTCGACAACGAGCTCACCGTCCGGGAGAACCTGCACATCTACGGCCGATACTTCAGCCTGCCGCGGACCGTCATCCGTGAACGCGCGACCCGACTGCTGGACTTCGCCCAGCTACAGGAGAAGGCCGGCGACCAGGTCGAGACGCTCTCCGGCGGGATGCGCCGACGGCTGACCATCGCCCGTTCCCTGATCAACGAACCCGACATCCTGCTGCTCGACGAGCCGACCACCGGCCTCGACCCGCAGGCTCGGCACATCCTGTGGGACCGGCTCTTCCGGCTCAAACAGGAGGGCGTCACGCTCGTCCTCACCACGCACTACATGGACGAAGCCGAGCAGCTCTGCGACCGGCTCATCGTCGTCGACCACGGCCGGATCGTCGCGCAGGGCTCCCCTCGGGAACTGATCACCCGGTACGCCACCCGCGACGTTCTCGAACTCCGCTTCCGCCTCGACGAACGGGACACCGCAGCGGAGAAGCTCCGGACGTCGGCACTGGCCACCGGCGGCAACGACACCGACGGTCGCGTCGAACTGCTCCCCGACCGGGTGCTCGTCTACGCCGCCGACGGCGAGGCGGCCCTCGCCACGGTGCACGCCATGTCGCTCACGCCGCTCACCGCACTGGTCCGCCGCGCGACGTTGGAAGACGTGTTCCTCACGCTCACCGGCCGATCGCTCATCGAGTAGCAGGAGAGAGCACTGGTGCTGCACGCATTCGGATACTGGGTCACGCTCTACCGGCGTACCTGGCGTGGCTCGATCGTGATCAACGTGCTGAACCCGTTGCTGTTCCTCATCGGCATCGGCGCCGGCCTCGGCGCCCTCGTCGACGACAACGCGCCAGCCCAGATCGCCGGCGTCTCCTACGCGGCGTTCTTCGCTCCGGGCATGCTGGCCGCGGCCGCGATGCAGAACGCGTTCCTGGAGGGGTCCGCGGGGGTCGCCCGAGCTGCGGGCTTCGGGGCCTACCGGAGCGCCACACCGACGCCGCTCACGCCGGAGCAGCTTGCCGCCGGGCATCTGCTCTTCATCGCCTTCCGGGTGCTCATCGCCAGCGGCGCCTTCGTCGTGGTGATGGCCGCGTTCGGGCTGATCTCGGGATGGTGGGCTCTCGGCGCCCTGCTCGGCGCGACGCTGACCGGGGTCGCGTTCGCGGCGCCGGCCGCAGCGTGGGCAGTCGGGGTGCGCAAGCTGCGCCACATCGACACGGTGTTCCGATTCGTCATCATGCCGCTCTACATGTTCTCCGGTACGTTCTTCGCGGTCTCGCAGCTACCGGAGTGGATCCGCCCGGTGTCCTACCTGCTGCCGCTGTGGCACGGGGTGGAGCTGTGCCGCACGCTCAGCCTCGGCTCGGCGACGATCACCGGCAGTTTCGTCCACATCGCCTACCTGCTGGCGCTCGCGATCGGCGGCTTCCTGGTCGCTCGCATCACCTACCGCCGACGGTTGCACCCGTGACAGCCCACGTCGAGAGCTTCGTGGAGGCACCATGACCGCCGTCGTCGTACCCGCCTGGACGAGACGCCGAGCCCTCGCGCTGATCGAACGCAACTTCATGATCTACCGCCGGTCGGTCACCCCGCTGCTCAACGCGCTCGTCGAACCGATCCTGTACCTGCTGTCGATCGGTGTCGGCGTCGGGCTGCTCGTCGGCACGGTGCCCGGGGTCGATGTTCCGTACGCCGTCTACGTGGCCCCGGCGATCCTGGCCACGACCGCGATGAACACGGCGTTCAACCAGACCAGCTTCGGCGTCTTCATCCGCATGAGGGTCGAGAAGACCTACGAGGCGATCCTGCCGACACCGCTCTCCGTCACCGACATCGCCGTCGGCGAGGTCACCAGCGCGATGATCAACGCGTTGCTGACGTCGATCGGTTTCCTCACCCTCATGGCGGTCGGTGGGCTGGTCACCTCGGCCTGGGTGCTGCTGGCCCTGCCTGCGTCGGTGCTGATCTCGTACGCCTTCGCCGCGGGCGGACTGGCCGTCACGACGTATCTGCGCGACTTCCCCGACTTCCAGTACATCCAGCTCTTCATGCTGCCGATGTACCTGTTCGCGACGACGTTCTACCCCCTGTCGGTCTACCCGGAGGCGGTGCAGCCCCTGATCCGGGCGCTGCCGCTCTACCACAGCATCGAGCTGGTCCGGGAACCGGCGCTGGGCCACCTCAGCTGGGACCTGCTGATCCCGGTGGTCTACCTCGTCGCCTTCGGCACGATCGCGATGTATGTCGCCACCCGTCGAATGACCCGTGCGATGCTGCGCTGACGACACCTCCGCACGGCTTCGGGCTTCCGGCGTCCCCAGCCCTGGCGCCACCGACCCTGCGCCGCGCACCGGGGACCCGCCGCGGCTGACGCTCGGCTCCCCACTGCCCGCGGGAACCGCTACCGCCGGAGGTCGGTCGGGTCCTCCTCGGTGAAGTCACGGATGGCGGCACGGATGGCCTCGCCGTACGGGTCGTCCGGCAGATGCGCCACGTGCTCGCGGGCCAGAGCAAGGTGCTCCCGGGCCGGTGCGATGTTGCCCAGGCGCCGGTGGCAGTCGGCCAGGTTGAGGTGCAGCGACGGCAGGAACGCCCGGACCTGGAGCGAGGAGAGGTATCGCTGGGCACGCTCGTCGGTCAGGTCGGAGACGGCGGCCAGAGCGCGCTCGTCCCAGGTCAGTTCCGCTTCGGTGGTGTCCTGCAGATCGGCCAGGTAGTGGGCGAGGGTGCAGCGGTGGAAGGCGTCGCCGGTGGCGCCGATCTCGTCCCAGAGGGCGGTGAGGGTGTCGCGGGCACGGGCCCGCTGTCCTGATCGGCCGAGCTGTACCGCGTCGACGATGCGGGCCATGGTCGGGTCGGCCGTGGGCTGGCGGTTGTGGTCGTCCATGCCGGACATGCTCGGGGCTCGACCTCGTCGAGGGTCAAACTCGCATTATCGGTTTGCCGGTAACGATAATCCAGTAATTAGCCCCCACATATGGGGCATACCGCACGTGCACCATAATGACAGTTCTTGTGCGTAAGGATTCGGGCTGGTGTGACCGAGGCGAATCGGGCGCAACGGGAGGGGGCAGGGCCGAACTGCCGACGCGCTGGCAAGCTACTCAGCTCGCCAGCGCGTCGTGCGGGCTTACGCCCGCCGGCACATCACTTCTTGTCCGTGTCCGGGTTCCCGCTGATCGACGCCTGATAGACGTCCGCGTAGGTGCGCGAGTCCTTCACCAGGTCGTCGCAGAAGGCAGCGACGTCGGTGCCGACGAGTTCGAGAACCCCCTTGCCGGCCGCGACGCCCTCCTCGAAGAAGTCGACGATCCCGGGGAGCAGGGGCCCGTCAGGCAGGTCGATCGGTCCGACCTTGAACAGGTACTTCTGCATCTCCTTGTAGACGATCTGGTAGTCCGGCGGGAGCGCCTTGACCCGAGCCACGTGCGCCCGCCACTGCTTCTTGCCCTCGATGATGTCCTGGATGCCCACGTCAGCCCCCTAGCCGGCCCAGTTTCCTTGCGACGTTCCTGTTCAACTGCTCGCGCCACCGGTCGCGATAGGTCCGGGCCCCCTCTCCGCCGGCCAGCGCCGTACAGAAGCCGGGGATGTCGTCGCCGAGCACCTCGTGGACGCTCTGCCCGTCCGCCGACGACTCTTCGAGCAGCCCCAGGGCGGCGTCGAGGATCGGCAGGAGGTTGCGACCGGTGAAGCCCCCGTAGGGGAAGAGGTGGGCCTTGATCTGTTCCCACGCCGCCTGGTAGTCGGGCGGCAATGCCTCCGCCCTGGCTTCGAACGCCTTCCATTCCCTGGTGAGATCGCTGCCTGTGACGGTCTCCCAGAAGCTCATCTCCCGCCCTCCCTCAGCCTGTCGATGCGTGATGAGACGTACTGCCATTTCGCCCAGAACGTCGCGAGTTCCGCGCGCCCGGCCTCGTTGAGCGCGTAGAACTTGCGCGGCGGGCCCACCTCGGATGGTCGTTTCGTCACCTGGACGAGCCCGTTCCTCTCCAGTCGCAGCAGGATGGTGTACACCGTCCCCTCGATGACGTCGGTGAAGCCGAGCTCGTTCAACCGACGCGTGATGGCGTACCCGTAGGTCTCCTCGCCGCTGATGATCTCGAGCACGCAGCCTTCGAGCGTGCCCTTCAACATCTCCGTCAGGTCGTCCATCGCGGCCCCTCTTCGGTTCCCCAGGTACCTCGTAGTACTGAGTACCGCTACAACGTACCACCGAGTACCGCTATGCGGTAGTGCCGAGTAGCGCGCCGAACAGTGCCGCACAGCCCACCGCGGCCCTAGTGCAGACGCCTGCCCAGGGAGAGCCCGGAGTCGGCGTAGCCGTGCCGGCTGTAGAAGCGCACGGCATCGACGTTGCGGTGATGGATGCCCGCCGACAGGTACGTGATGCCGCGGTCGGTTGCCCACCGTTCGGCCGCCTCCAGCAACGCTGATCCCACCCCGAGGCCTCGGGCGTCGGGCAGCACGACCGTGTGCACCTGCGCCGAGGGCTCAGGACGCAGGATCTGGTGCTCGGGAGGTTCGGGAAGGCGTAGCACCTCGACCATTCCGACGACCCGGCCGTCAGGAGTCTCAGCGACGAGAACAGCGTCCCGCCCCGGCTCGTCGGTCAGCATGCCCGCGAAATGGCGGACCACCGCCTCGCGCCGCGGAACCCGGTAGGTGCCAGCGTCGAGAGCCAGATGCGCCTCGGCGTTGGCCAGGCGCAACTCCACCAGTGCGGGAACATCCGCCACGTTCGCTGCCCGAACCGTGAGCCGCCGCATCGTCCCGATCCTAGGACCCGGCAGCAGCGCGGTGCGCGGTCCGGGCGACCACACGCCGTCCGCAAGGACGGGTGGATCCGATCGTCCCGGAGCTGAGGCGGTCAGGCGAGCCAGCGGCCGTCGCGCATGAGCACGCGTCCCCGCGTCTCGTTGGCCTCCCGCCAGGCCTGGACGCGCCGCGGCCGGATCCGGAAGTACTGGTGGGGCTCGTCGTACTCGCGCGGGTCGAAACCTGTCCTGGCCGCGAACGCGTCACCCAGATCCGGGCCGAGGTCGGCGATGTCCAGCGGCTCGGCGGTGCCGTCGATGATGACGACGTCGCGCGTCGGCCCGAGGCTGAGTCGGACCCGGTCGTCGGCCAGCAGGTTGCGGCTGGTGATCGAGGCGCGCAGCGTCGCGATGACGACGACGGTCCCGTCCCAGAGGTACGAGAGGGGGTTCAGGTGGACGCCATCCGGGGTGCCCGAGGTGGCCACCCAGAGGTCGATGTCGCTCTCCAGTCTGGCGAGGGTGTCCCGCAGCCTTTCCGCAAGCTGCCGTGGCGGCGCGCCCGTCATGCGTCCTCCAGTCACGTCGAAGAGAAAACTTCCAGGAGTGTCAGGCCGTGGGTGCGAGCGAAGCCGCCTCCCAGGCGAACCCGTCCGGGTCGGTGCAGGGCCCGGCGCTGCCACCGATGACAAGCCGGTGCGAGCCGGCGCCATCGGCAGCGACACCGAGGTCCTTCGCGAGGGCACGGCGCGGGTACAGCGCCAGCTTGATGGGACTCGACCCGGCCGCGAACTCGACGTACATGCGGCCGAAGCTCTTCGCCACGGTGAGGCCGTGCTCGACGTAGAACCGCTTGCTCGCGGCCGGCGGAACACACCTCGGCGACACTCAGATCACCATGACGCAGCAGCGCCGTCGCCCGCTCCACCCGCCGCGCCATCAGGTACGCGTACGGCGAGCCGCCGTACGCCAGCCGGAACTGCCGACTCAGGTGGCCCGCCGGCAGGTGCGCACCGCGAGCGAGCGCCTCCACGTCCAGCGGCCGCGCGTACTCCCGGTCGATCCGGTCCCGGACGCGACGCAGCCGCGCGAGATCACGCAGGCGCTGCGCCTCGGCGAGCGCACGCCCCCACGAGGGGTGACACATGGCAGAACTCCGTCCAGCGGTGTCGGCCGAACATCTGACCGGACGGCTCAGCCGAGCTCCTGGATACGGACGAGGTTGCCGGCGGGGTCACGGAAGGCGCAGTCGCGGACGCCGTACGGCTGCCGGGTCGGCTCCTGGACGACCTCGGCGTCGCCGCCCTGCACCTTCTCGAAGGTGCCGTCGAGGTCACGGGTGGCCAGCAGGATCCAGCCGTAGGTGCCCTTGGCCATCATCTCGGCGATGGTCCGGCGCTCGTCGTCGGTGATCCCGGGGTCGACGGCGGGCGGCGCCAGGAGGATGGACGTGCCGGGCTGGTCGACGGGGCCGACGGTGATCCACCGCATCGTGCCCTGTCCGACGTCGCTGCGAACCTCGAAGCCGAGCGTGTCGCGGTAGAAGGCCAGGGAGGCGTCCGGGTCGACGTGCGGGAGAACGGTCGTGTGAATGGTGATGTCCATGACGATCATGCTAGGTGCGGCGTCGTGGCCAGGACTTCTCGAATCCTGACGGATCTGGCGACGTTTCCCGCGTCGGGTGGCGGCTAGGAGCGGCCGTACGCCGCTCGGGCCTGGGCGACCTCGGCGGCCGCGCGCTCACGCCACCGGCGTTGGGACTCCCGGTTGCACGCCCGGCAGACCCGGCGGTACCGGCCGGTGGCGGCGTCGAGTTCGCGATCGTGGCCGTTGCGGCACCGCGGTGACTGGGTCCGGCTCCGGCAGGTCTCGGAGCGGCTGACCTGGCGCAGGTGCGTGGGCTCGATGCAGTCGGCGACACCGCAGACGTGCTCGACGTCGAGGGTGGGGTCGTAGCCGCCGACGAGGACCACGAACGCGGCGATGTGCGCCCAGGCCCGGCCGGCGACCTTCTGGTGGACCCCCCGCCGCGGCCCGTAGCCGTGGATGACGAGGCAGCCGGCGTCGGTGCGGTGCGAGCGTTGCCACAGGTACGCGCGCAGTGATTCCTCGGTGTGGTACCGGGACAGACCCTTGACCGCCGACAGCACGCGGTCACCGTACCCGTGACTGGTCTGCCGTGCCGCGGTGGCCGCGCCCGGGCACGATGCGGGCGCGGCCACGGCCGGGGGCTAGCGCCCGAGCCACTCGCGGTAGGCGGTGGGCGCGATGACGGCGTCGTTGTTGGCGATGAGGACGTCGCCGGGCACGGCGGCGAACATGCCGGCGGTGTCGTCGGTGACGACGTTGCGCGCGTCGCCGCGGGCGGCGAGGGTGATCCTGCCCAGCTCGTCGAGCGGGAAGACGTCGGGTCCGGCGATGTTGCGGACGCCCTGGAGGGGGGCGCCCATGCTGACGTCGGCGACGGCCTGCGCGACGTCGGCCGCCGCGATGGGCTGCAGCGGGTTGCTGGGCAGACGGACGGTGCTCTCGTCGGCGGTCCAGGAGATGACCGCGTCGATGAACTCGAAGAACTGGGTGGCGCGGACGATCGAGTACGGCAGGGGACCGGCCTTGAGGATGTCCTCCTGAAGGACCTTGGCGCGGTAGTAGGCCAGGTCGGGCACCAGGTCGACGCCGACGATGGACAGGATCACCGCGTGGCGGACACCCTCGCGCTGGGCGGCCGCCAGCAGGTTGTCCATGGTCGTCTGGAAGAAGGCCGGGGAGGCGTCGTCGAAGGTCGGCGAGTTCGTCAGGTTGACCACGACCTCGGCGCCCTTGAGCGCGTCGGACAGGCCCTGCCCGGTGAGCAGGTCCACCCCGGTGGACGGGGAGAGCGGCACCGCCTCGTGCCCGGCCGTCTGCAGGATCTTGACGACCTGCGAACCGATGAGGCCGGTCCCACCCAGTACGGCGATCTTCACGTCCATCACACCTTCCGGTACGGGTTGTGTCCCCCGTCTGATTCCCTCTGTCCGTCGCCTCGCGGAACGAAACCGGGACTTCGGCTGTCCGAGTCAATATACTCGGACAGAATGAGTCCGAGTAATGGGGTGGCTAGGGTGAAGCGATGAGAATGTCCGGCGGGGTCGAATGGGCGCTGCACTGCTGCGTCGTCCTCACGACCAGCAGTCGGCCCGTCCCGGCGGCCAGGCTCGCCGAGCTGCACGACGTCTCCAGCAGCTACCTCGCCAAGCAGCTCCAGTCCCTCGCCCGCGCCGGCCTCATCCACTCCGTGCAGGGCAAGTCCGGCGGCTACGCGCTGACCCGCGCGCCGGAGAGCATCACGCTGCTCGACGTGGTCCGGGCGGTCGATGGCCCGGGACCGGCCTTCGTCTGCACGGAGATCCGCCAGCGTGGCCCGTTGGCGACCCCGGCCACCTCCTGCACGAAGCCATGCCCGGTCGCCCGCGCCATGTGGGCGGCCGAGGACGCGTGGCGCCAGGCGCTCGCCGCGGTCACGATCGCCGACCTCGCCCGCGACGTCGGCACCGACTCCGGTCCCGAGGCGCTGACCGGCGTCCGCACCTGGCTGACCGGCGTGACCGACGACTGACCGCCGTCAGCCGGCGTGGCGGACCTCTCGTCCGGCCTGCCGGTTGATTCGTTCGGCCGGTCCGCCAGTGAGCGGGGGTCACTCTCGGTGCCGAGGAATGACGTACGGCGTCATCGGTTTCCGGCTACTACACTGAAAGACCTGTGGTCGGCGCATCAGATCGTGTCGACGAGCCCGGCGTCAAGAAGAGGCGCAGGTCCCGGCTCCCTGCCGCGGTGGGAAGCCTGCAGTGACCTGCTCATTCAGCTTTCCCAGCGGATTCAAGCTGTTTGTGCCCTTTCAAGGGACACTCCTCCGTGGCCGATCAACAACTCCTGGACCCCACTCACGCCTTCGCCGAACTCGGCCGGATGAAACTGGACGAGACCGACCTCGAGGGCGTCCTGCAGCAGGTCGCGACCCTTGCCAAACGGACCATCGCCGGGGTCGACGAGGCGTCGGTGACCCTGATCCGGGGCAGGAACGCGCACACCGCGGCGTTCACCGGCGAGCTCGCCTTGAGCTTGGACGAGCGGCAGTACGAACAAGGCGGCGGCCCGTGCCTGGATGCGGCCGCCACCCACGCCACCGTGTCGGTGCCCGACCTGACCCGCGAGCAACGCTGGCCGCACTACACTCCGGCAGCCCTCGACGCCGGGGTACGCAGCTCGATGTCGGTTGGCCTGCCCGTGCACGAGACCGTCACCGGCGCGCTGAACATGTACTCCACCAAACCCGAGGCGTTCGACGACGAAGCGATCCTGCTCGCCCAGACGTTCTCCGGCTACGCCGCGGTTGCGCTGGCCAACGCGCACCTGTACGACGCGACAGCCACCCTGGCACAGCACATGCAGGCAGCGATGGAACACCGCGCGGTGATCGAACAGGCCAAGGGCATCGTCATGGCCGAGCGGCACTGCACCCCCGACGAGGCGTTCACCATCCTGAGCAAGCTGTCCCAGGACACCAACCGCAAGCTCCGCGACGTCGCCTCGGCCCTGGTCGACAACGCTCACCGCAGCCCACAGCGGTAACAGACGGTCAACGGGCACCCCGCCCGAGCCGCGCGCTACGAACCTGACCGCAGCCGGTCGAACGCGGCGGTCGCCGGGGCCACGGGCCGCTCGGGGTGACGTCGAGAGTGCGGGCCGTCCGACCGGGTGCGAAGATCAGCTTTGGCACTCGATCGGAAGGACGACATGCGCTATCGCACTCTGGGAGCGACCGGCACCGTGGTGTCGACCCTCTGTCTGGGCACGATGACCTTCGGCGCCGAGACCGACGAGGCGGGCAGCTTCGCCCAGCTGGACCGGTTCGTGGAGGCCGGTGGCACCTTCATCGACACCGCCGACGTCTACTCCGCCGGCGTCTCGGAGGAGATTGTCGGCCGCTGGCTCGCCGCGCGGCCCGGCCTGCGCGACCGGCTGGTCATCGCCACCAAGGGGCGGTTCCCGATGGGCCCGGGCGCGAACGACGCCGGCCTGTCCCGGGTGCACCTCACCCGCGCGCTGGACGCCAGCCTCCGGCGGCTCGGGGTCGAGGCCGTCGACCTCTACCAGGCCCACGCCTGGGACCCGCTCACCCCGCTGCCGGAGACGCTGCGGTTCTTCGACGACGCGGTCCGCGCGGGCAAGATCCGCTATGCGGGGGTCAGCAACTTCACCGGTTGGCAGTTGCAGAAGGCCGCCCTGCTCACCCAGCACCTCAACCTCACGCCGGTCGTGACCCTGCAACCGCAGTACAACCTGCTGGCCCGGGAGATCGAGTTCGAGCTGGTGCCGGTCTGCGAGAACGAGGGCATCGGCATCCTGCCGTGGTCGCCGCTGGGCGGCGGTTGGCTGACCGGCAAGTACCAACGGGACAGCACCCCCACCGGCGCCACCCGGCTCGGCGAGAACCCGCAGCGCGGCGTCGAGGCGTACGCGGGTCGCAACGCCGAGGAGCGCACCTGGCGGGTCATCGACGCGGTGGGCCAGGTCGCCCGGGACCGGGGTGTGTCCATGTCGGCGGTGGCGCTCGCCTGGCTGGCGGGCCGGCCGGCGGTCACCTCGGTGATCCTCGGAGCGCGGACGACGGAGCAGCTCGACGACAACCTGACCGCCGCCGACCTCCTTCTCGACGGGGAGCAGACCCGGCTGCTGGACGAGGCGAGCGCTCCACCGGTGGGCGACTACCCGTACGGCCAGGCGGGTGTGCAGCAGCGCGGCCGTGACCTGCCGGCCGGCTGACCCGCCGCGCACAATGGGCCGATGACCATGCCCTTCCCCGAGCCCACGCTCCCCGCCGGCAGCCGCACCGAGGTCCTTCTGCGCTACCTGGACTACTTCCGGGAGTCGGTGGTGGCGAAGGTGTCGGCGCTGGCCGAGGGCGAGCTGCGGCGCAGCGGCCTGCCGTCGGGATGGACCCCGTTGGAGCTGCTCAAGCACCTGCGGTACGTCGAGCTGCGCTGGATCGAGTGGGGTTTCCAGGGGCGGGATGTCCCGGAGCCGTGGGGTGACCGCCGCGGGGAGCGCTGGTACGTCGCGCCCGAGGAGTCCCGCGCGGATCTGGTGGCGGCGCTGCGTGCCCAGGGCGCGCACACCAGCGCCGTGGTGTCGGCGCACGACCTCGCGGAGGTCGGCGCGCCGGGCCCGCGGTGGAACGGCGCCGACCCCGCGTCGCTGGAGCGGGTGCTGCTGCACCTGCTCCAGGAGTACGCCCGCCACCTCGGTCACCTCGACGTCGTGGCGGAACTCGCCGGCGGACCGACGGGCGAGTGACCCGGCGACCGGCCGCACCGGCTCACCGCTCGGCGGCGGCGGGTTCGGCCGGTCGCGGCGCCGTGGTCGTCGGCCAGGTGAGCCGGCGCACGCCGGGGACCAGCGCGGTGCCGGCGCAGGCGGCCAGGACCAGCAGGCCGGCGATCGCCAACGGTACGGGCGCCCCGAACGCGTCGGCGGCCAGCGGCGCCAGGGCGTAGCCCAGTGGCATCGCGCCCAGCGAGACCAGCCAGTCGTACGAGGTGACCCGGGCCAGCACCTCGGGTGGGAACTGGTGCTGCACGACGGTCTCCCAGACCGGGTTGAGGTAGCCGAGAGCGGTCAGCGCGATCCCGTAGGCGACGATCACCACCGGGGCGGGCGCGGCGACGGCGAGCAGCAGCAGCGGCGCGGCGTAGCCGGCCAGCCCGAGGTTGGCCAGCAGCACGGGTCGGCGCAGCCGGACCCGCCCGGCCAGCAGCGAGCCGACGAGCATGCCGACCGCGCCGGCCTGCAACAGCAGGACCCAGATCGCCTCGCCGCCGAGGCGGCTCAGGGCGACGGCTGGACCGAGGGTCATCAGCACGGCGGCGGCGCCGTTCCACACGCCGTGCCCGATGAGGCTGGTCCAGAACCAGTCGCGGGCGCGCACCTCGCCGAAGCCGTGCCGCAGGTCGGCGAGGAGGGAGCGGCGGGGCACCGGCACGTGGCGGACCCGGACCAGCGCGAGCAGCGTGGCGCTGACCGCGAACGACGCGCTGTCGATGATGAACGCCCAGCCGGGGCCGGCGGCCCAGATCAGTGCGCCGGCCAGCGCGGGCCGGCGAGCCGGCTGGTGTTGGCGGTGATCCCCATCAGCGCGTTGGCCTGCTGGCGGGCGGCCGGCTCCACGGTGCCGGCGACGAGCGGGGAGGCGGTCGGGATGGCGAACGCCGAGGCGGTGCCGCCGAGCGCCGAGGCCACCACGACGGTGGTCAGCGACGGGTCGCCGCCGAGGAGTTCGACGCCCACCGCGAACTGGGTCGCACAGCGGACGAGGTCGGCCAGCAGCGCGACCCGGCGGGCGTCGAACCGGTCGGCCACCACGCCGCCGAGTGGTAGCAGGAGCAGCCGGGGCACCATCGCCGCGGCGAGGACGACGGCGAGCGCGCCGGTGGAGCCGGTGGCCCGCAGGACGGCCAGGGCCAGCGCGGCGGGCACCACGGCGTCACCGACCGAGGAGACGGTCCGGCCCAGGAACAGCAGACGGAAGGAGCTGATGCGCAGGGGACTGGTCATCCGCGCACGATACTTCGACGTCGAATATTTCGGCAACGAATATTTCGCCGCGCTAAGCTCTGCCGGTGACCACCACCCACGACTCGGTCGACCGGCACGTCGAGCGCTGGCTGCCCGTGCTGCCCGACCTCGATGCTGACGTCGAAGGAGCGGTGACCCGGATGGGCGTGCTGACCCGGCACCTGCGCACGGTGAAGGAGCGGGTCCTGGCGGACTTCGACCTGCCGGCGCACGAGTACGACACGCTGCACGCCCTCGCCGGTCGGCAGGGACGCGCCGCGCCCTCGGAACTCGCCGCCGACCTGGCCATGGCGCCCGCCTCGATCACCGCGCGGGTCGACAGCCTGGTCGAGCGGGGCTTCGTCCGGCGGATACCGTCCACCGTCGACCGACGTCGGGTGGACGTGGAGCTCACCGACGCGGGCCGGGCCGCCTGGCACGGTGCGATGGACGTCCGGGGCGCCGAGGAGCACCGCCTGCTCCGCGCGCTCACCCCGGAGGAACGGCGACTGCTCTCCGACCTGCTGCGCCGGGTGCTGCTCGTCGCGGAGCAGCAGGTCGACTGAGCGGGCACATCCGAGACCGGGCGGCACGCCGTACCGGAAAAACGCCTGGCGGTCCGCGTACGCCGATGCGAGGGTGACCGGCATGACAGCGGATGCGCTCGCCGGGACCTTGGCCGACGACGGACGCCGGCGGGTCTTCGCGGCGATCGTGCTGGGCGCGGCCACCGCGACCCAGATCGCCGAGCGCACCGGCCTGCCGGCGCGGACGGTGCTCACCGGGATCCGCCGGCTTACCGACGCGGGCCTGGTGACCGGCCGCGACGGCGCCCTCGCGCCCGACGAGGTGTCGCTGCGGGCGGCGGCGCGCGAACGCCAGCCGGCCGACGAGGCCGACCCCGCCGACGACCCGGTGCTGCGGACCTTCCTGCGCGCCGGGGTGCTCGTGGGCCTGCCGGGGCAGCGCGGCCGGCGGCGGGTGCTGCTGGCGCACATCGCGGACCGGTCCTTCGAGCCGGGGACGCGCTATCCGGAGCGGGCCGTGGACGAGGCACTCAAGCCGTGGTGCGCCGCCGGCGGGTCGGACCACGTCACACTGCGCCGCTACCTCGTCGACGAACAGCTGCTCACCCGCGAGCACGGGATCTACCAGCGGCTCTGATCGTCCGGGCCGCGAACCGTCCCGTCGCAACGCGCCGACGGCGGATAAAGCCGTTGACCGGGCGTTGATGATCGACAGGTGACCAGCACGATCCGACGACCCGCCTGGGTGACCGCCGCCGCCCGTCCCGACCAGCCCGACGCGAGACTGCTGCTCCGCGAGTACATGACGGAGATGGTGGTCCGCTACCACCGCCGCCCGGCGCTGCCCGGGGAGGTCGACGAGGCGCTGGCCGAGTCGCCCAGTGACGACCTGACGGACCCGACCGGCCTGCTCCTGCTCGCCCACCACGGTGCGGACCTGGCCGGCTGCGCCGGGCTGCGGTGGTGGCCGGAGTGGGCCGAGCTGACCCGCGTGTTCATCCGCCCCGCGCATCGCGGCGCCGGCGGGGGCGGCGCGCTGCTGGCCGCCGTCGAGCAGCGGGCACGGACGGCCGGCGCGGACCGGATCCGGTTGGACACCCGCAACGACCTGGTCGAGGCCCGGGCTCTGTACGCGCGGCACGGCTACGTGGAGATCCCGGCGTACTCGCAGGGCCCGTACGCCGAACACTGGTTCGAGAAGCGTCTGCGCCGAGGAGTTGACGGCCGCCTTCGGTTGCGCTAAATAGAGAAGAGGAAGTTGAGTCACACCGACTCAACTCATCACCTTCGGCCAGGAGAACCGAGGAGGCACGACAATGTTGATGCGTACCGACCCGTTCCGCGAGATCGACCGGCTCGCCGAGCAGTTCTTCGGTACGGCAGCCCGTCCCGCGACGATGCACCTGGACGCGTACCGCGACGGGGACCACTTCTACGCCGCGTTCGACCTGCCCGGCGTCGACCCGGACAGCATCGACTGCACCGTCGAGCGCAACGTGCTCACCGTCCGGGCGGAGCGGCGCCGGCCGACCGGCGACGGGGTCGAACTGGTCGCCGCCGAGCGCCCGATGGGCACCTTCACCCGGCGGCTGTTCCTGGGCGACACCCTGGACACCGACAACCTGGAAGCGGGTTACGAGAACGGGGTGCTGACGCTGCGCATTCCGGTGGCCGAGCGCGCCAAGCCCCGCCGGGTGACGATCACCGCCAACGGCAACGGACGCCGGCAGATCAACGCCTGAACGATGCGCGGGGCGGGCCAGCCGCCGCGCCCGGCCCGCCCCGCGCATCGGAGGGATCCCCGGCCGGCGGGTCGCCGTCCACCGTGGCGCCTCCCGCGAGGGCGGCGTCCGCCGTGCGAGCCGACGGCTGGCCGGCGTCGGGCCGTGGGTAGAGCGCGGCGAGCGCGTGGGCGGTGCCGGCGAGACGCTCCCGCAACTCGGGCGGTGTGAGCACCTCCACCTGCGCGCCGAGCTTGAGCAGCTCGACGTGGCCATGCCGGACCGACTCGATCGGCACGGTCGTGACCAGCCAGCCGTCCGCGTCCGGATCGCCGGCGGCGTCGTGCGCCGCGCGGCTCATCGCCGGCGGGAAGAGGTGCACCGTCTGCGCCAGCGCCGGCGCCGTCATCCGCACCCGCGCCTCGGCGCGGTAGACGCCGCGCTCGTAGCGCTCGGCGTGCTCCTGCCAGCAGTCCGCCAGGTCGAAGCCGGCGGGCCGGTCGGCCGGCTCGTCCAGCACGGTCAGATCCAGGATCGCGCCCACCCGGTAGGTGCGGACCTGTCCGTCCGCCGCGGCCACCAGATACCACCGGCCGGCCTTGAGCACCACGCCGAGCGGATCGAGGGTCCGGGTCACCTCCCGGGGCTGCTGCCACCGCCGGTAACGCATCCGGATCCGGCGGTCCTCCCAGACCGCGCCGGCCAGCGCGGCGAGATGCGGCGTCGGCTCCGGCTCACGGAACCAGCTCGGCGCGTCCAGGTGGAAACGCTGCCGGATCCGTCCGCCCCGGTCGGCGACGTCCGTCGGCAGCGCGGCCCGCAACTTCAGCTCGGCGGTGGCCAGCACCGACCCCAGGCCCAGCTCGGCGGCCGGGCCCGGCACACCGGCCAGGAACAGCGCCTCGGCCTCGCCAGCCGTCAGTCCCGTCAGGCGGGTGCGGTAGCCGTCGAGCAGCCGGTACCCGCCGGCCGGGCCGCGCTCGGCGTACACCGGAACCCCGGCGGCGCCCAACGACTCCACGTCCCGGTACACCGTCCGGATCGACACCTCGAGGGCCTCGGCCAGCTCCGTAGCGGTCATCCGCCCCCGCGTCTGCAGAAGCAGCAGGAGGGAGACCAGTCGGCTGGCGCGCACCGCCCGACGGTAGCCGGCGTGCCGGTCACCGGTAGAGCCGGTGGCCCCGGCGCGCCTTCGCGGCGAACCGACCCGAGGCTGAGAGTCTTTTTCACATGGTGTCCTCCGACGCTCCGGTGCTCGCCCGCCCGACGGCCCGACCGGCCCTGCCCGGCGGGCCGATGGACGTCACCGAGGCGTGGCTGCGCAACCGCCGGCTGTCCGAGCACACCCGCGACGCCTACCGGCGTGACGTCACCGGCTGGCTCCGCTGGTGCGCCGACCGGGACCTGGACCCGCTGGGGGCCACCTTCCTGCACGTCAACGAGTACGCCCGTGCGCTGGAGGCCACCCTCGGCGCGCGCAGCGGTCGGCCCCTGACCCCGGCGACCGTGGCACGCCGGCTCTCCGCGCTGTCCAGTTGGTACGACTTCCTCGTCAAGCTCGGCGCGCTGCCGGCCAACCCGGTCGCCGGCGCGGACCGGCCGCGCGTCGACCGGGACCACTCCGCCACCGTGGGGCTCACCCCGGAGGAGGTGGACGCCCTGCTCGCCGCCGCCGACGCGGACACCGGCCCGACGGCCGCGCGCAACCGGGCGGCGATCGCGCTCCTGGCAGACCTGGGGCTGCGGGTCGGCGAGCTGATCTCGCTGGACCTGACCGACCTGGGCAACGAACGCGGGCACCGCAGCGTGCGCTTCGTCGGCAAGGGCGGCAAGCAGCGCCGACGTGCTCTCACCCCCGGCACCGGGTACGCGGTGGACGCCTACCTCGCCCAGCGGGCCGCCGCCACCGGCGTGCCGGTGCCGCAGTTGACCGGGCCGCTGCTGGTCACCGCCAGCGGCGCCCGCCTGGACCGGCACTCGGTGTTCCGGATGGTCCGCCGACTGGCCCGCGCTGCCGGCATCCCGGCCTGGGCGAGGCTGTCCCCACACTCGCTGCGGCACGCGTTCGCCACCACCGCCCGCTCCGAGGGAGTCCCGCTGGAGGACGTGCAGGACGCGATGGGCCACGCCGACCCGCGTACCACCCGCCGCTACGACCGGGACCGGCACAACCTCGACCGCGACCCGGCGTACGTGGTGTGGGCGGCCCGGTCCCGCCGCCGCGGCTGAGCGTCGTCCCGGATCGACGAACCCGCCGCGCGGCGGTGGCTGGGGAGCCTCAGCCCTGCGGGCGGGGGCAGATGCAGAACGGCTGCCCGATCGGGTCGATGAGCACCACCCACCGATCACCGCCGGGCTGGAACTCCGGCTTCGACGCGCCGGCCTCGACCAGTTCCTTCTCCGCGACCGCCAGGTCGTCGACGTAGAGGTCGAGGTGGTAGCGCTTGCCGCCGGCCGGGTCGGGCCAGGCGGGCGGCCGGTAGCCCTCGACCAGCCCGAAGCCGATCGAGACGCCACCGCCGTTGATCATGGCGTACTCGGCTTGGCTGTGGGTGATCTCCCAGCCCAACGCCCGGTGGTAGAAGGCGGCGTGCGCGGCCGGGTCGGAGCTGTCCAGGCTGACCATGGCGAGGTCGGTGGTTGTGGTTGTCGTCATGCCCGCAGTCTGCCCGGCGTACCTGCCAACCTCTGTCAGGTACGCCGGCGTTTCCCGCCGGTCAGGGAGCGTCCAGCGGCCACACCGTCCTCGTGACGGCCCGTCAGCAGAGCAGGTCCAGGTGGTGGTGGGCGTCCTCGGCGATCTCCTCGTGCCGCAGCCAGCGCCGCGCCCACAGCCGGGCGGCCAGCTCCGCCTGCTCGTCACCCCAGGCGGCGTGCTCGACGAGCAGCGCGGTGGTCAGGGCGTACGCCA
This sequence comes from Micromonospora acroterricola, assembly GCF_003172955.1. GTDB lineage: Bacteria > Actinomycetota > Actinomycetes > Mycobacteriales > Micromonosporaceae > Micromonospora > Micromonospora acroterricola. The sequence goes on from NZ_QGKR01000130.1 coordinate 18,057, forward strand.
GGCGCAGCGCCAGACCCCGGGCACCGGCGAGCACACTCTCCGCGCCCGGATCGGCGGCCACCGCCTCGATGGTGTCGCGGAGCTGCGCGGCGGCCGTGGCCAGGGTGTCGGCCAGTGTCGGCGACAGCGGCCGGGCCAGGTCGACGGCGGCAGCGAGCCGGCTCAGCAGCGGCGCCCCGGCATCCTCCCGGGCAAGCGCGCGCAGCACGTCCAGGGCCAGCACGTTCGTGGTGCCCTCCCAGATCGGCAGGACCTGCGCGTCGCGCAGCAGCCGGGGCACGCCGGTGTCCTCCACGTAGCCGGCCCCGCCGAAGCTCTCCACGTACTCGCTGGCGGAGCCGACGGCGAGCCGGCCGGTGGCCAGCTTCGCCAGCGGCGCCACGATGCGCAGCTCCGCCGCGGCCGCCGGGTCGGCGCCGACCTCGACGCGGCCGAGCAGCGCGAACGCGTGCCCGGCCAGGGCGAACGCACCCGCCGCGTCGACCGCGAGGGTGCCCAGCGTCGCCCGGTGCAGCGGCGAGGACGCCAACGCGCCGCCGGCGACGTGCCGGGCGTCGGCGTACGCCCGGGCGTACGCCAGACCGCGCCGCATCCCGCCGGCCGCCGCGGCGGCGTTGTGCACCCGGGTCACCACGACCAGGGTCATCGCCCGGACCAACCCGGGCAGTGCCGGGTCGCCCAGCGGCACGGCGTACGCGTCGTGCAGGCCGATCTCGGCGGTGGGCAGCGCACGGGTGCCCAGCTTGTCCTTGAGCCGGTGCACGGTGACGCCCGGCGCCGGCGCGTCCCCGGCGGCCCCGATGGCCAGGGGAGAGTCGGCCGCGTACCGGGGGACCAGGAACGGGGCGAGCACCCGGCTGCCGCGTCCGGCGCCCTCCGGTCGGGCCAGCGCGACCGCCATCGCCGCGTCGGCGGCGGAGCAGAACCACTTCTCCCCGGTCAGCCGCCACGAGCCGTCGGCGGCGGGCCGGCCGACGGTGCTGGAGCGACCCAGGTCGGAGCCGCCCTGCGACTCGGTCATCCACTGCCCGCTGGTGATCGCCGTGGCCGGGTCGGTGGAGATCAGCCGGGGCAGCCACGCGTCGCGGACCCCGGCGTCCACGTCGGGCAGGCTGAGCAGCGCCGCCGCCCCGTCGGCCATCGCCACCGGGCAGGAGAACGTCGCCGACTCCGGGCCGTACAGGTGCAGAAGAGCGTGCTGCACGACCCGCGCGGCCGCGCCCCAGGCACCGCGCGCATCCGGCAGGTAGGGCAGCGCGACCACGGCGTGCCGGGCGGCGGCGGCGCGTTGCGCCTGCCAGCCGGCGGAGGTCTCGATCCGGTCGACGCGCGCGCCCCACGGGTCGTAGCGGACCAGCGTCGGCGGGTGCGCCTCGGCGTCGGCGTGCGCCGCGCGCAGCGGCCCGGTCACGTCGGCGGCCAGGTCGGCGAGGCGACCCTTCGCGGCCGCGTGCCCGGCCGGGCCGAGGTGACGCTCCAGCCAGGACCGCAGCAGGGCGTCACCGGCGTACGGGTCGGCGGGGGGTGGTACCGGCTGTACGAAGCGGCTCATCGATCTGCTCCCGGGCACTGCGGTAGGGGGTGTGCGACGACGGTAGACGATTCGGCGCCGCTCGGAACAGGGCACAACCGCCACCCGGTCGCAGCCAGTTTCCGACTTGTCGCGCTCCGCTGCGGCGGTGTTCTCTACCGTCGGTAGTCGTGGGTGCCGGCCAGCCGTACAGCCGACCGGCCCGGCGGCACCGCCCGATGCGCACCGGGCTGGCGTTCGTCGGGATCGGCGTGGCGCTGTGCTGCGTGGGGGTCGCCGGGCTGGGCGCCTGGAACCTGCAGACCGTCCGCCAGGCCGCCGGCCCGATCCGCGAGACCGCCGACGGTTTCCTCAACGAGGTGACCCTCGGCGACACCACCGGCGCGTACGACCGGCTGTGCAAGGACGCGCGCAGCCGGTGGAGCGCGATCGGCTTCACCAGCTGGGTGCGCACCCCGCCGATGGTCACCGACTACGAGATCACCGACGTGTCGGTGGCCACCAAGGGTGGACGCCCGCACGGCACGGTGACCGTGCGGCTGACGCGTGACGGCGGGGTCAGTGAGGAACGGCGGCTGCCGGTCGTCCGCGAGGGCGGGGACTGGCGGGTGTGCGGTGACCCCTTCTGAGCCGCCGGTCGTCCGGCCGAAGCGGCCCTGGTTGCTACGCGAGCGTCGGGGGGTGGAGCCCACCACGTCGACGGAGCTCTTCTTCGACCTGGTCTTCATCTTCACCACCACCCAGTTGGCGCACTACCTGATCGCGCACCCGGACTGGCATGGCGCCGCACGCGCCGCGCTCGTGCTGGCGCTGGTCTGGTTCGTGTGGATCTACACCGCCTGGGGGACGAATTGGCTGCGACCCGACCAGGCGCCGGTGCGGGCGCTGCTGATCGCGCTGATGCTGGGCAGCCTGCTGCTCTCGGCGACGATCCCCGAGGCGTTCGCCGGCGGCGGGCTGGTCTTCGCGCTGGTCTACCTGGCCGTGCAGGTGGGCCGCACCGTGTTCGCATTGTGGGCGGTGCAGGGCCATCCGTGGCTGGTCGACGGGTTTCAGAAGGCGCTGCCGTGGTTGGCCGGGACGTCGCTGCTCGTGGTGCTCGGCGCCGTGGTGGGCGGAGCCTTCCAGGAGGCGCTGTGGGCGGCGGCGATCGTGATCGAGGTGATCGGCCTGTCGACCGGGTTCCCGGTGCCCGGTCTGGGCCGTAGCCCCGCTGAGCGGTGGATGGTGGAGGGCGGGCACCTGGCTGAGCGGTGCCAGGCGTTCATCCTCATCGCCCTGGGTGAGTCGATTCTGGTCACCGGGAGCACACTCGCGCAGCACCTGGACCTGACGATGGCCGGTGCGTTCGTGCTGGCGTTCGCCGGTTCGGTGGCGCTGTGGTGGGTGTATTTTGCCCGGTCGGCCCCGGCGGCGGCGGAGGTCATCGCGCGCGCCGGTGAGCGCACCGGCGGGTTGAGCCGTCTGGCGTTCAACTACCTGCACCCGGTGATGGTGGCCGGGATCATCGTCACCGCGGCGGGCGACGAGCGACTGCTGCGCGAGCCCGGCGCGGACACGACCACGGTCAGCGCGCTGTTCACGCTGGGCGGCCCGGCGCTGTTCCTCGCCGGGCACGGCGCCTACACGGCGGTGCTGTGGCGGATCTGGCCGACCGGCCGGATCGCGGCGGTCGTGGTGCTGCTGGCGTTGGTGCCGGTCGGTGTCCTGCTGCCGCTGCCCGTCGCGGCGTGCGCGGCGCTGGCGACCGCGGTGACCGTCGCGGTGATCGTGGCCGACCGGTTTCGGGGCCCGAGGGCCGTCCCACCGCGCCCGGCCTGACCGGGCCGGTCAGTCACGCGGGCCGAGGTCGCCGCTGCGGTAGTGCCGCCGGCAGAGCACCTGGTAGCGCACCTCGGCGGTGTCGACGGTGTCGCCGATGACGACCTGCGCGCCCTCGCGGACCACCCGGCCGTCGACCACGCGGGCGTTGAGCAGCCCCTCCCGGCCGCACCAGCAGAGCACCTCGACCTGGATGCGGGCCACCTCGTCGGCCAGCTCGAACAGCCGCTGGGTGGCGGGGAACAGGCAGGAACGGAAGTCGGTGGCGAGGCCGAACGCGAACACGTCCACGTCGTAGCTGTCGACCAGCTCGGCCATCTGCTCGACGTGCTCCACGGTGTAGAAGCACGCCTCGTCGCAGATCAGGTAGTCGACGCGTTCCCCCTCGGCCCACCGACCCCGGACGAGGGCCGTCAGGTCCAGGTCGTCGGTGACCTCGATCGCCTCGTGCGCCAGGCCGATGCGGGTGGTGACCTGTGGGCCCAGCGACCGGTCGATGCGGGTGGTGACCAGCCCGCGCCGGCCCTGCCGGGCGTGGTTGTAGTTCATCTGCAGTGCCATGGTGGACTTGCCGCAGTCCATCGGCCCCCAGAAGAACTTCAACGCCGCGGCGTGCACCGGACGCCCGTCGAGCCCGCGCGCCGCCGCGCACCCGGCCGGAGCGTGCGGCTGGCCGGGGAACGGGTGGGCCAGGCAGGTCGGGGCGGCAGCGGCGTCGTCGGTCACGGTCGGGCAGCCTATCTGATCGACCAGGGCCGATCGGGCAGGCGCGTGCTGGTCAGAGCACCCGGGGCGGGGTGTTGCCGGCGGCCACGATGGCCCGGCGGATCGGCACGGCCAGAAGCAGCAGGAACCCGACCACGAAGAAGATCAGCAGGGAGACCAGGCCCACCCGGTAGGAGGCGGTGAGCTGGAACACCAGGCCGAAGGCGAGCGGGCCGAGCCAGCTGGTGCCCTTGTCGCTGATCTCGTAGAAGCCGTAGTACTCGCCCTCCTTGCCCGCCGGGATGAGCTGGCTGAACAGCGACCGGCTCAGCGCCTGGCTGCCACCGAGGACCAGACCGATGGCCGCGCCGAGGACCATGAACGGCACCGGCTCCTCGGCGGGCAGCCGGAACGCGCCAAGGATCACACCGGTCCAGAGCACCAGGCTGAGCAGCACGGTCTTCCAGGCGCCGATGCGCCGGGCCAGCGCGCCGAGGCTGAGCGCGCCGCCGAAGGCGAGGAACTGCACCAGCAGGATGGTGACGATCAGGTGGCTCTGCTCCAGCCGCAGCTCCTCGGTGCCGTACTGGCTGGCGAGGGTGATGACGGTCTGGATGCCGTCGTTGTAGACCAGGAACGCGAGCAGGAAGAACAGCGTCAGCGGGTACGCCTTGACCTCGCGCAGGGTGCGACCCAACTGCCGGAAGCCGTCGGTGAGCACGTTGCCGCCCCGGGCGAGCGCCGCCGCGGTGGGGCGTTCGCGCAGCCAGCGCAGCGGCACCAGGGTGAACGCCGCCCACCACACACCGGCGGACACGATCGACCAGCGGGCCAGGTCCAGGGTGCGCTGCGGGTTGTCGTCCTCGCTGAGCAGGGTGACGGCGACCAGGTTGAGCGCCAGCAGCACGCCGCCGCCGAGGTAGCCCAGCGCCCAGCCGCGGCTGGAGATGCCGTCGCGTTCGTCGGGGCCGCCGAGCTGCGGCAGGAACGAGTTGTAGACCACGATGGCCGCGCCGAAGGAGATGTTGGCGACCAGGAACAGCGCCCCGCCGAGCAGGTAGCGGTCGCCGGTGACGAACGCCATCGCGATGGTCGCGCCGGCGCCGGTGAAGGCGGCGCCGCCGAGGAGCCGCTTCTTGTGCGCCGACCGGTCGGCGATCGCCCCGATGACCGGCAGCACGAACACGGTGAGGAACACCGACAGCGAGATCAGGTACGGGTAGTAGGAGCCGGCGGCGACGCGGATGCCCAGCGGGTGCACGTAGCCGTCGCAGCTGTCCGCGCCCAGCTCGCAGCCGGCGGCCAGCTCGGCCACGGTGGTGAGGAACGGGCCGAGGAACACCGTGATGACGGTGGTCTGGAACGCCGAGTTGGCCCAGTCGTAGATGTACCAGCCGCTGCGCTCGCGGCGGGTGCTCGCCGGGGGCGGGGTGTCGTCCACCGTGGGGGTCACGGTCTCGGCCATCGGGGTCCTTCGCCGGTCAGGCGGCCCAGTGGCCGCGGCTGCGGTAGACGTCGCGCAGCACGCCGACGTGATCGGTCATGATGCCATCCACGCCACGATCCAGTAACTCGTGCATCTGGGCGGGTTCGTCGATCGTCCAGACGTGCACCTGGAGCCCGATCCGGTGGCAGTAGTCGAGGAACCGGCGGTCCACCACCGGCACCCGCCCGTAGCGTGGCGGCACCTGCGCGGCGACCACCGACGGGGGCAGCCGCAGCGGGCGGCCGTGCAGCGAGGCGACCCGCAGCCGGGCCACCCCCCGCATGCCGAGGCTGGTGGCGACCCGCCCCTCGGTGAGCGCCCGCAGCCGGGTCAGCCGCGCGTCGCTGAACGAGGCGAGCAGCACCCGGTCGGCGGCGCCGACCCGGGTCACCGTGGCGACCGTGGGCTCGACGCCGCCGTCGGCCTTCACGTCGATGTTGAAGCGGACCTGCGGCCACGCGCCCAGCACCTCGTCGAGCCGGGGTACGACGGCGGCGCCGCCGACCCGCACCGAGGCGAGGTCGGCCCAGCGCAGGTCGGCGATGCGCCCTGGTTCGCCGGTGACCCGCGCCAGCGTCGGGTCGTGGAAGATCACCGCCACCCCGTCGGCGGTGGCGTGCACGTCGGTCTCCACGTACCGGTAGCCCAGCCCGATGGCGCGGGCGAACGCCTCGGTGGTGTTCTCGTCGCCCTCGGCGGCGCCGCCGCGGTGGGCGAACGCGAGTGGCGCGGGCGCGTCGAGGTAGCCGGATCGGGTCAGCACGCGACGCAGTATGCCTTCCGTCGGTGGACCGCGGGTGGCCTCCGGGCGACAACCGTCGGCCCGGCGCCGGGTCAGCGGCGGCGGTGCACCCGACTGAGATCACTCGGGCGGCCGGGGTCGACGTGCCGGGGCCGGTCGGGTTCGTCGGAGCGGAGCGGGGCGAGGGCGTCGGTGAGCGCGTCGATGATCCGGCCGGTGGCCCGGCGGGCGGCGCCGGGGCTGTCGGCGGTCACCTCGCCCAGGTCGACGGGTTCGCCGAAGTGCACCCGGATGACCGGGCGGCGCCACAGTGCGCGGGCGACGCCGCGCAGCATTCCCCGGGGCGCCCGGTAGGGCAGCACCTCGTGGGCGCCCCACTGGGCGACCGGGATGACCGGGGCGCCGCAGGTCAGGGCGAGCCGGGCGGCGCCGGTCTTGCCGCGTTCCGGCCACATGCCGGGGTCCAGGCCGATGCGCCCCTCCGGGTAGATGAGGATCACCGAGCCTCCGGCGACGGCGGCGGTGGCGGCGTCGAGGGCCCGGTGCACCGCGGTCGTGCCCCGGTCGACACGGATGTGCCCTGCGCGGCGCATGAGAGTGCCGATGACCGGGGCGCGAAACAGCCCGGCGGTCGCCATGACCCGGGGGGCCACGCCGCGGGTCTGGCAGGCGGCGACCAGCACCGCCGGGTCGAACGGGCTGATGTGGTTGGCGGCCAGCACCAGCGGCCCGCGGCGCAGGTGTGCGGGGACGTCGCCGGTGACCTCGAGGCGGGCCACCAGGCCGACGAGGGCTCGGGCCAGCAGCTGGGCGGCGCGCCAGATCAGCGGCGGTTGCCAGGGGGAGTGCGCGGTGTCCATCAGCGCGCCATCGTCGCACGTGGCCGTGGGGCCGCGAGGGCGGGTCGGCCGGATACCCACGGCCGGGCGGGGCGGCCGGGGTGATCAGGGTCATGGGTCCCGGGCCGGTTCGGGCCGCCCGACCCTGCCCAACTCTCTACGACGAGCGGTAGTATTTACTACGTCTCGTAGTACGAAATGGCTGGGGGTTCCAGGTGGACGCGTTGGACGTTGCCCGCTGGCAGTTCGGTGTCACCACCGTCTACCACTTTCTCTTCGTGCCGCTGACCATCGGCCTGTCCGTGCTGGTGGCCATCCTGCAGACGATGTGGCACCGCACCGGCAACGAGCGCTACCTCAAGCTCACCAAGTTCTACGGCAAGCTCTTCCTGATCAACTTCGCGATGGGCGTGGTCACCGGCATCGTGCAGGAGTTCCAGTTCGGGATGAACTGGAGCGACTACTCCCGCTTCGTCGGCGACATCTTCGGGGCGCCCCTCGCCATCGAGGCACTGGTCGCGTTCTTCCTCGAATCGACCTTCATCGGCCTGTGGATCTTCGGCTGGGACCGGCTGCCCAAGCGGGCGCACCTGGCCAGCATCTGGGCCGCCGCGATCGGCACGAACCTCAGCGCGTACTTCATCCTCGCCGCGAACTCGTTCATGCAGAACCCGGTGGGCTACCGGCTCAACCCGGACACCGGACGCGCCGAGCTGACCGACTTCCCGGCCGTGCTGACCAACAAGGTCGCCCTGATCACTTTCCCGCACACCCTGGCCGGCTCGTTCCTGGTCGCCGGGTCGCTGGTCGTGGCCGTCGGCCTGTGGCACCTGATCCGCAACCGCGACTCCGCCGACACCGGCGCCTACCGCTTCGCCACGAAGTTCGGCTCCTGGGTGGTCCTGGTCGCCTCCGCCGCCGTGCTGTTCACCGGCGACATCCAGGGCAAGATCATGACCGACGTGCAGCCGATGAAGATGGCCGCCGCCGAGGGCCTCTACACCACCGAGAGCCCCGCCTCGTTCTCCGTGCTCACCGTCGGCAGCCTCGACGGCAGCCGCGAACTGTTCGCCATCAAGATCCCGTACCTGCTGTCGTACCTCGGCACCGGCGACCCCAACGGCACCGTGCACGGCATCAACGACCTCCAGGCCCAGTACGCCAGCCAGTACGGCGCCGGCAGCTACACCCCGATCATCCCGGTCACCTACTGGAGCTTCCGCTTCATGATCGCCTTCGGGATGGCCGCCGGCGCGATCGCCCTGCTGGTGCTGTGGAGCCAGCGCAAGGGCCGCACCCCGAGCAGCAGGTGGCTGCTGCGCGCCGGGCTGGCCATGCCGGTGCTCCCGCTGCTGGCCAACTCCTTCGGCTGGATCTTCACCGAGATGGGCCGCCAGCCCTGGATCGTCTTCGGCGAGATGCTCACCCGCAACGGCGTGTCCCGCAGCGTCTCGCTGACCGAGGTGCTCACCTCGTTCACCGCCTTCACGCTGATCTACGCCACGCTCGCCGTGATCGAGGTCAAGTTGCTGCTGCGCTACGCCCGCGCCGGCGTGCCCGACGTCAACGAACAGCCCCCCATCGACGACACCACCGACGACGCCGAGCGTCCGCTCGCCTTCGCCTACTGACAACCGGAGCCTGCCGTGGACCTGACCACCATCTGGTTTCTCCTCGTCGCCGTGCTGTTCACCGGCTACTTCATCCTGGAGGGCTTCGACTTCGGCGTCGGCATGCTGCTGCCCGTGCTCGGCCGCGACGACCGCGAACGCCGGGTCCTGATCAACACGATCGGCCCGGTCTGGGACGGCAACGAGGTGTGGCTGATCACCGCCGGCGGCGCGATGTTCGCCGCCTTCCCCGAGTGGTACGCGACGCTCTTCTCCGGCTTCTACCTGCCGCTGCTGCTGATCCTGCTGGCCCTGATCGCCCGCGGGGTGGCCTTCGAGTACCGGCACAAGCGTCCCGAGGCGTCCTGGAAGCGCCGCTGGGACGCGGCGATCGTGGTCGGTTCGCTGCTGCCGGCGATCCTGTGGGGCGTCGTCTTCGCCAACATCCTGCGCGGGGTGCCGCTGGACGCCGACCACGAGTACGTCGGTGGCCTGCTCGACCTGCTGAACCCGTACGCCCTGCTGGGCGGCGCGACCACCCTCGCGCTGTTCCTCACCCACGGCGCGGTGTTCCTCGCCCTGAAGACCAGCGGTGACATCCGCGAGCGCGCCGGCGCCCTCGCGGTGCGCCTCGGCGCGGGCGCCGCGGTGCTCGCGGTGGCGTTCCTGACCTGGACGTTGAGCATCCGCTCCAGCGCGGCCGCCGTCGTGCTCGCCGTCGGCGCGGCCGCCGCCCTGCTCGGTGGCCTGGCCGCCGCCCGGGTACGCCGGGAGGGCTGGGCGTTCGCCGGCACGGCCGTGGCGATCGGCCTGGCGGTGGCGACCCTGTTCGCCGCGCTGTTCCCGAACGTGCTGCCGTCCACGCTGGACGCCGCGGGCACGTTGACGGCCACCAACGCCGCCTCCACCCCGTACACGCTGAAGATCATGACCTGGGTGGCAGTGATCTTCACCCCGATCGTGCTGGCCTACCAGGGCTGGACCTACTGGGTGTTCCGCAAGCGGATCGGCGTGGCCAACATCCCGCAGCACTGACCGCCGGGGTGCGGGGCCCCCACCGGCTCCGCACCCCGGCGAAATTCGGCGGCCCTCGAAGATCGCTCCCGCTAGGGTGTGCCGATGCCCGCCACCGTGCACGTCCGCGAACTCACCGCCGACGACCTCGCCGAGGCGTGGGAGCTGGGCCGGTTCGCCTTCGGGTCGAACCCGCAGCGACCTCCGCACGCCACCGAGGTGGTGCCCGGCATGACCCGCTACGGCGCGTTCGACGACACCGGCCGGCTCGTCGGCAAGGCCGTCGACCTGCACCACGACCAGTGGTGGTCCGGGAGGGCGGTGCCCGCCGCGGACGTGGCCGGCGTGGCGGTCGCCCCCGAGGCCCGTGGCCGGGGCGTGGCCCGCGCCATGCTCAGCGCCCTGCTGCGCGGCGCCCGTGAGCGCGGCGCGGCGGTCAGCGCCCTGTACCCGACGATCGCCGCCCCCTACCGTGCCTGTGGCTGGGAGGCCGCCGGTGTGCTGCGCACGGTCGACCTGGCCACCGCCGCGCTGCCCCGGCACCGGCCGGACCCCCGGTTGACCGTCCGCGCGGGCACGGCCGCCGACCTGCCCGCCGTCGCCGCCCTGTACGAGCGGGTGACCCGGCACCGCAACGGCCCGCTCACCCGCCGGGGCGAGTTGTTCGACTTCCACGCCGCCGACGGCGGTCTGCCCGGCGACGCGCTCACGCTGGTCGAGGACGGCGGCGACCTCGTCGCCTACGCCAGCTGGGAACGCGGCCGGGGCTACGGCGCCGACTCGGTGCTCACCGTCGACGAGGCCCTGGCGACCACCGCCGACGCGGCCCGGGAACTCGTCGGCGTCCTCGGCAGCTGGGCCAGCGTCGCCCCGACCCTGCGGCTGTGCCCGCTCGACGGCGACGCCGTCAGCGTCCACCTGCCGCTGGAGTCGGCCCGCGAACACGAACGGGACCTGTGGATGCACCGGCCGGTGGACGTCGCGCGGGCAATCGCCACGCGCGGCTGGCCCGGCCACGTCCGGGGCGCCGTCAACTTCGCCCTGACCGACGCCCTCGCCGAGTGGAACACCGGCACCTGGCGGTTGAGCGTCGCCGACGGCGCGGGGGAGCTGACCCGGACCGGCGGCGAGGCCGACCTGCGGCTGGACGTCCGCGGCTTCGCGCTGCTCTACGCCGGCGCCGCCCGCGCCCGGTCGGTCGTCGAGGCGGGCCTGCTGCACGCCGTCGGCGCCGACCCGGACGCCCTGGACCTGCTGGGCGCGGGGGGCCCGGCGCAGCTGCTCGACTACTTCTGAGCGACCACCGCGCCGGCGGGCATCGCCGCCAGCTCCGCGTTCGCGCGCTGCGTGACCAGGGTGAGCACGCGGGCGGCGGTGCTCATCTCGTCGGCCGGGATGTCCGCGTACAGCCGGGCGGTGATGCCCGCGACGGCCTTGGAGACGCGCCCCTGCACGGCTAGGCCGTCGTCGGTGAGCGCCACCTGCGGCGCGTCCGCGTGGTCGTCGGACCGGGCGAGACCAGCCTCGACGAGGTGGGCGATCAGCGTGTGCACCGCGGCCTCGTCGACCTTGAGGGTGCTGGTGATCCGCTGCACGACCCGCGTCCGCTCGACGGCGCCGGCGGCGAGGACGTTGAGCGTGAGCACCTCGCCGAAGCCGAGCCCGAGCGGGGCGACGGCCCGTTCGAGCAGGGCCCGGGTGGCGTAGTGGGTCTGGCCGATGACCTGGCCGTTGAGGGTGGGAACGGTGGACATGACGCCTCCTTCTCAACGTTGGCCCAGCCAACGTTGGCGCGGCCAACGTAACACAGATCGTGGGTCTGGCCAACGATTACTGTTAGGCTGCCGCCCATGGAGTCCACCGCCCCGCAGTCACCCGCCGGGCTACGCACCACCCCCAGCTGGCTGCTCAGCCAGGCCGCCAGCCACGCCGCCCGCCTCCTCAGCGAGGGCTTCGCCGCTCACGGCCTGCGCGGCTACCACTACCGGCTGCTCGCCGCCCTCGCCGAGGACGGCCCCGCCAGCCAGGCCGACCTCGGCCGTCGCTGCGCCATCGACCGCAGCGACGTGGTGGCCGCCATCAACGACCTGGCCGGTCGGGGACTCGTCGTGCGTGCCCCCGACCCGGCCGATCGCCGACGCAACGTCATCAGCGTCACCGACGCCGGCGCCGCCGAGGCACACCGGATGGCCGAGACCGTCGACCGGGCACAGCAGGACCTGCTCGCCCCGCTGTCCACCCGCGAACGTGACCAGCTCACCCGGCTGCTCACCCGGCTGCTGGAACACCACAGCCGGGACTGAGTAGCACCGGGGCCCTCAGCGCGCCTCGCGCAACTCCGCCAGCCGCGCCTCGATCTCGGCCAGCTCCGCGCGCAGCTTCTCCGCCTGCTGCTCCGCCTCCGCGCGCTCGGTGCCGAGGATCTGCTCCACCGCTTCCTGCACGCCCGGCACGTCGACCAGCGCCACCATCTTCAACGCCTCGGCCGGCTTCACCACGTACGGCTTCGCGAGGGCCTTGCTGCCCTGCTGCGCGGCGACCGTCCACTCGCCCTCGGCGTACGCCAGCGTCACCGTGAGGCCCGCGGGCCCCTTCGGCTTCACGGCCTTGACCGCCCGCCGCGCCGGCGCCTTCTCCACCTGCTCCACCTTCGGCTCCTCCTGCCGCGGCGCCGGCACCCGCGGCGTGTCCAACACGAACTCCGGCACCGCTGCCGCGGGCGGCTGCTCCTGCGCCGGCTCCGGCTTGGGCTCGGCGACCCGGCGACCGGCGCCCTTGGGCGCCATCGCGACATCCGCGGGGGAGAACGGCAACTCGTCGCGGCCGAAGCGCACCACCACGAACTCGTCGGACACCTCGGGATCGGTCAGCTCGACGACCTGGCCGACCTGGCCGGCGATCTGCCCCGCGGAGGCGGTGAACACCACCCGTGGCTTACGCCCGGCCGCCAACGCCTCCCGCAGGCTCTGCACCTCGTCAGTGGACAAACCCTGGCCGGCATCCATCAGAACCCTCTTCCGTACACCTGTTTGATTGCTGTCTTGATACCAGCCGGCTGCGACACCCGCCGCACGGGGCTCGGGCCCACTCAGCCGCCCAGTGCTCGCAGCGCCCGGTCGGCGTGGTCGTTCATGCTGACCTCGCTGTGGATCACCTCGATGACCCGCCGGTCCGCGCCGATGACGAACGTCATCCGTTTCATGCTCAACGGCCCCAACGGCAGCCGCCGCCGCACACCGAACCGCTGCGCCACCGCGCCGTCGGTGTCCGACAGCAGCGGATAGTCGAAGCCGTGCAGCGTGGAGAACTCGGCCTGCTTCTGCACGGTGTCGCGGCTGACGCCCACCCGGGACGCGCCCACCGCCGCGAACTCCGCCGCCAGGTCCCGGAAGTGGCAGCTCTCCGCCGTGCAGCCCCGGGTCATCGCCGCGGGGTAGAAGAACAGCACCACCGGCCCCGCCGCGAGGAACTCCGACAGCCGCCGCAGCGTGCCCGTCTCGTCCGGCAGCTCGAAGTCCTCCACCACGTCGCCGACACCCACACCCGCCACCGCAGCACCTCCGTTGTCCGACCTGACGCGCGGTGAGCGTATGCGATCACGCCCAGAGCGCCGCCACCTCGTCCGCCACCGCCGCGGCCTGCGCCCGACCCGCCCGTGCGGCGCCCGCTCGCCGCGCCGGGTCCAGCACGTTGCGGCCGATCGCCGTGCGCGCCGCCGCGTCCGGCGTCACCACCGCGACCCGCGCGCCGCCCGCCCGCAACCCGGCGACCTGCGCCGACAGCCGTGGCATCGGCCCGAACGCCGCCGCCGTCGGCGCGACGACCAGCACCCGCCCGGCACCCGCCGCCAGGTCCGCGTTCACGGTCGAGCGCATCCCACCGTCGACGTAGCGTCGGGCGCCGATCGTCACCGGCGGCCACACCCCGGGCACCGCGCAACTGGCGCCCACCGCGTCCACAAGAGACACGTCGCTGTCGCTGTCGAACACCACGAACTCACCGGAGGCCGCGTCCACCGCCGTGACCAGCAGCCGCCGCGCCGGCCACTCCCGCCGCGGCAGGCGGGCCTCGATCACCGCGCGCCGCGACGCCTCCGACGGGGTACGCGCCGCCACCGCCATCGCCCCGATCCGCGCCCGCGACCGCACCGGGTCACGAGTGCGACCGCCGGCCCACACCAGCCGCGCCACCGCCGCGAACCCCAGTCGGGCCGGCTGCTCGCCCGACGGCGGGGCCAACTGCGCCTCGTACAACTGCTCCAGCGGCACGCCCGAACACACCTGCGCGC
>NZ_QGKR01000266.1 GCF_003172955.1 Micromonospora acroterricola
CGCCCCACGCCCCGCGCCCGCGCCAAGATCGCGCTCGATCCTGGATGTAGTGGCCTGCCGGCATCGGAGAGACCACTACATCCGGGTCGTAGCGCGATCACGGCTGGTCCGGCTCGCGACCGTCGGCCGTGCCGCCGGTCGCCGCCCCCACGGCTTGTACGTGGACAGCACCGTCGCGATGATCAACAGGCCGGTCGACACCGCCGGTGCGATCACCAGGTCGGCGCGGTCCCGGGCGGGCAGTGCGGCGCCCAGCGCGCCGGCGTGCCGCAGGTTCGGGGTGAGCAGGAAGAGCACCAGGCCAACCATGACCGTGGTGATCACGAGTTTGACCAGCACCCAGCGGTAGCGCAGCAGGCCCCACGGGGTGAGCAGCGCGCTGACCACGCCGATCAGCCAGACCAGCACGCTCAGCGGCGCGAACAGCACGGTGCCGATCAGCGCGGCAACCGGGTAGACGGCGGCCGGGTCGGCGCCGCGCTGCGCCGCCACGCCGAGCGTGAGCAGCGTCAGGTCGGCGCCGAGCCAGCCGAGCGAGGTGACCAGGTGCAGGGTGAGCAGCGCCTTGCGGGCGGTGGGCGGGATCCGTCGCATACCAGGATGCTGCCCGCCGGGCCGGCCCGGAGCGTCCGACGACCGGCGACATCCGGGGTACGCCCGCTGACGTACCCGGCGCGCCGGTGCCCCGCGTGACGGGGCACCGGCGCGGTGGGTCAGTACACCGAGAGGTGCACGTGGTTGGTGTGGTCGCTGGACGGGTCGCCGCCCGCCCCGCTGTACGACTTCCACCCGCTGCTGGGCAGCCAGATTTGCCTGTACCAGATCACGTACAGCACGGCGAGCCGGTCGGCGTTGCGGATGAAGTACGCGGCCAGGTTGTTGCCGTACGTCTTGTCGCCGCCGGTGGCGTCCCCGCCGAAGCCGTTCTTCTGCGCGGCGAAGTCGCAGGCCCGGCCCTTGGGGTGTTCGCCGGAGCCGCCGGAGCGGTGGCAGGAGACGTACCGGGTGAAGCCCGCGGCCTTGGCCTGGTTGAGCGCGTGCAGGGTGCGCGGGGTGATGCAGCCGGTGGCCGGGGTGGGGTCGTTGACGCTGCACGACTCGGACGGCCAGGAGCCGTCGGAGTTGCGCGGCGCCGCCTTGGCGTTGGCGGCGGAGGTGCCCCGGTTGGAGCCGCTGTCGGCGGTGGTCCGGGGCGCGGTGTTGGCCACGGTCAGGGCCCGTTCGGCCTGGTCCTTGCGCTTGGCCATCACCGCGACCTGCTTGCGCTGCTCGCGGATCTCGCCGTCCAGGGCGACCCGGGTGCGGTTGGCCTCGTCCCTGGTGGCGACCAGGTCGCGCAGTGCCCGGTCCTCGTTGGCGGCGACCGCGTCGAGCGTGACGGCCCGGTCCATGAAGCCCTCGGGGGTGTTGCTGCTGAGCAGCGCCGACACCGTGCCGAGCCGGCCGGTGCGGTAGGCCAGGCTGGCGATCTCGCCGACCTTGCCGCTGTGCGCGGTCATCTCGGCCTCGGTCGTCTTCAGTTGGGTGGTGAGCTGCTGCTGCCGCCGTACGGAGGTGTCCAGGGCGCGCTTGGCGTCCAGGTAGCCCTTGCTGGCGGCCTCCAGTTGGGCCCGTAGCGCCGGGGTGCCGCCCTCTTCGTCGCCGTTGGGCGCCGCCGCGGCCCGCAGGCCGGTCGGGGGAGCGGCCGAGGCTGCGCCGGCCGGGATCGCGATGCCGAGGGCGAACATCGCGACGATCAGGGCCGCCAGTCTGGCGGGTGGTCGTGCTGGTGCCACTACGCATGTCCTTCCGTCAGCCGCCGACCGGGTTAGCTGACGGGTTCGGGACGGAAGATCCCTACCGCTGACGCGGATGCACCCCAGGAACATGGTTCCCCGGTTCGCCCGCTCGGGCGATTAGGCGGCGGCCCCCACCGGCGCCGGGAGGGCGCCGCCGGGTGGAGACCGGGACCGAGCTTACCGGGGTCGGTGGGGCCGGTGCAGCGGATGTGACGGACGGTGCGTACGTCGTCACGGATAAATCCGACGAAAGAGAGCAAGGTTCTTGAAACGTCGTCACCATTCGATGGAACCGCAGGCCCCGGGGGCTGCGCCGGGCTCGGTCTGCAACGTCGCGTGCTCGATCCGGAAGTCCTCGTGCAGGGCGGTGCGCGCCGCGGTGAGCACCATCCCGACATCCGCGCCGGGCGCCATGGTGAGGTGTGCGGAGGCCACCTCCATGCCGGAGGTGAGCGTCCAGACGTGCAGGTCGTGCACCTCGACCACGCCGGGCACCGCGGCGAGCCGGTCGTGTACGGCGGTCACCTGGAGGTGTTCCGGTGCGGCCTGCACCAGGATGCGGACCGCGGCCCGCCCCAGCCGCCAGGTGCGCGGCAGGATGAACACGCCGATGGCGACCGCGACCAGCGGGTCGGCCCACCACCAGTCGGTGACCTGGATGAGCAGCGCCGCCCCGATCACGCCGACCGAGCCGAGCAGGTCGCCCAGCACCTCCAGGTAGGCGCCCTGGAGGTTGATGCTCTCCCGGGCACCGGCGCGGAGCAGGGCGAAGGCGGCCAGGTTGGCGAGCAGGCCGAGCGCGGCGACCGCCAGCATCGGGCCGGCCAGCACCTCGTGCGGGTCGCCGAACCGGCGGATCGCCTCGATCACCACGTAGACCGCCACGCCGGAGAGCAGGGCGGCGTTGGCCAGCGCGGCGAGGACCTCGAGCCGGTAGAGCCCGAAGGTGCGTTGCGGGTCGCCGGTGGCCCGTCGGGTGGCGGTGATCGCGGCGAGCGCCATGCCGATGCCGAGCACGTCGGTGAACATGTGCCCGGCGTCGGAGAGCAGGGCCAGCGAGCCGGTGTGGAACGCGGTCACCGCCTCGACCACCATCAGGGTGCCGAGCAGCCCGAACGCCGCCCAGAGCCGGCCCCGGTGCTGGTGCGCGGCGTTGGCGACCGACCCGTGGTGGTGGTCATGACCTGCGCCCACGAAACCACCCTCCGCTGTCGTCCGGACCCGGTCAAATGTATGCTCACATCGCTATGTATGCAAGTGTACGGCAGGCCACCGACCTGGGGCGTGCCACCGCAGGTCAGCCGGTCGGGTCGATGGTGGTGAGGCGCTGGGTGGCCCGGGAGAGCGCGACATAGAGGGTGCGCACCCCGGCGCCCGGATCCGCCCGGATCTCGCTCGGGGCGACCAGCACCACCCCGTCGTACTCCATGCCCTTGGCCTCCAGGCTGGTCACCACCTGCAACCGCGGCGCGCCGAGCGTGCCCAGCCACCCGGCCACCTCGTCGCGGCGGGGGACCGGCGTGATCACCCCGACGGTGCCCTCCACCTCCGCCAGCAGCCCGGTAGCCGCCTCCACGGTCGCGGTCTCCAGCTCGGTGGCGGGCACCACCAGTTCGACCGGGTCGACCCCGGTGGAGCGGACGGCCGTCGGCAGCGGCAGGTCGGGGTAGAGCCGCCGGATCTCCGCCGCCGCCACCGCGAAGATCTCCGCCGAGTTGCGGTAGTTGGTGGTCAGCGTGAAGTCGTGCCGCTTGCGCCGGCCCAGCGCCTGGTCCCGGGCCCGGTCCAGCTCCTCCGGATCACCGGTCCACGCGGTCTGCGCCGGGTCGCCCACCACCGTCCAGGAGGCCAGCCGGCCGCGTCGGCCGATCATGCGCCACTGCATCGGCGAGACGTCCTGTGCCTCGTCCACCACCACGTGCGCGTACTCCCGGTAGTCCTCCGGCCGTTCGCGGGCCGCCGCGCGTGCGGCCCGCTGCCGGTCGCCCAAGGTGCTCAGCTCGCGGACCCCGCCGGCGAGCTGGAACGGGTCCCGCCGGGCCCGCGCCGGCTGCGCCGGCTTGCCGAGCAGCGCGTCCAGCTCGTCCAGCAACGCCACGTCCGCGATGGTCAACCCGACCTCGTCCAGGTCCCGGTACGCCGCGCTGAGCAACCGGATCTCCGCGGTGGAGAGGATCCCGCCGGCGTACCGGCGCAGGCGGTCCGGCCGGGCCAGCCAGTCGAGGACGTGCCGGGGGTGCAGCCGCGGCCACCACGCCTTGAGGAACTCCCGGAACTCGGCCCGCTCGGCGATCTCCGCCTCGAAGGCCGGCTGCTCCGGCAGGTGCCCGGTGCTCAGGCGTCGGGCCTGCGCCCAGAGCGCGGCGAAGACCCCGTCGAAACCGGCCCGGCGTACCTCGTTGCGTCGGGCGCCCCGGTGCAGGGCGCGGTCCCGGATCCCGTCCAGCTCGACCCGGTCCAGCCGCAGCAGCTGGCCCCGGTAGAGCAGCCGCAGTTCTCCCGGCCCACCCGGCACCGCGTCGCGGACCGCGCGCTCCAGCACGCGGCGCATCCGCAGCGAACCCTTCACCGCCGCCACCTCGGGCGGGTCGGTGCGGGTGGCGGTCATCCCCGGGAAGAGGGTGCCCAGCGAGTGCAGGGTCGCGGTGTCCTCACCGAGCGCGGGCAGCACCGAGGCGATGTACTCGACGAAGACCGAGGACGGGCCGACCACCAGGATGCCGCCGCCGGCGTACCGGCTGCGGTCGGAGTAGAGCAGGTAGGCGGCCCGGTGCAGGGCGACCGCCGTCTTGCCGGTGCCCGGGCCGCCGGCGACGATCGTCACGCCGGAGCCGGGCGAACGGATCGCCTCGTCCTGCTCCCGCTGGATCGTCGCCACGATGTCGCGCATGCCCCGGCCCGTCGCCCGGGACAGGGTGGCCAGCAGCGCCCCGTCGCCGACCACCGTCATCCCCTCGGGGGCGGCGGTCGGGTCGAGCAGGTCGTCCTCGATCCGGGTGACCCGCTCGCCGCGGGACTGGATGGTGCGGCGGCGCACCACGCCCTGCGGCTGGGCCGGGGTGGCCTGGTAGAAGGCGGCGGCCGCCGGCGCCCGCCAGTCGACGACGAGCGTGGTCGCGTCCTCGTCGCGGATGCCGAGCCGCCCGACGTGCAGCACCTGCCGGTCGCGCAGGTCCAGCCGGCCGAAGACCAGGCCCTCGTGCTCGGCGTCGAGGGTGTGCCGCCGCTGCGCGGCGTGGAAGACCATCGCGTCCCGCTCGACCAACGCGCCGAACGTGCCCACCCGGGCCATCCGGTAGCCGTCCCGCTCGGCGCGGACCGCGGACCGCCGCAGCTCGGCCAGTCGGGCGTACACCCGGTCGAGGTGCCGCTGCTCGACGGCGATCTCCTGCTCCAGGGCGGTCTGGTCGGTCAACGCACGCTCCTTCTGACGTCGCCGGCAAGCGGCGCGAACCGCGCGGGCCAACCGCAGAAGGGTACGGCCCCCGGCCCGGCCCTCCGCGCCCGAGGTGCGGGAACGTGGTCAGCCACCCATCCCGGCGGGCGTCGCGTCGTGCGCGAGGGGCGCCGGCGCGTCGAGTACGCGGCGCAGGACACCCGTCAGCGCGGCGTTCACCTCGTCCGGGCGTTCCATCATCAGCATGTGCCCGGCGCCCGGGCAGACGGTCAGCTCGGTGGCCGGCAGGGCGGCGGCGATCGACTCGGCGCACGGCGGTGGGGTCAGCCGGTCCCGGTCGCCGACCAGGGCGGCCGCCGGCAGGTGGGCCAGCGCGGCGAGGGTGTCGAGCCGGTGCTGGGCGCCGATCGAGGCGCGGAACCCACCGATCGAGCGCAGCGAGGCGCGGGCCACCGCCGAGGTCACCAGCCGGATGTCCGCAGGCTCGCAGCGGTCGCCGAAGAGCATCCACCGGATGCTCGGTTGCAGCGCGCGCAGCAGCGCCCGGGGCGCCCGCCACGAACCGCACCGGGCCAGGACCCCGGCGCCGGTCGTCTCGGCCAGCCGGATCAACCGGGCGATCCGGGGGGAGAGCCCGTAGACGGTGTGGGTGTGCCCCTCGGCGGTGGTCGAGACGAAGACCAGGCCGGCGGTGCGGGCGGCGAAGTGCGCGGGCTGGCGGTGCGCGTACTCCATGATCGTCATGCCGCCCATCGAGTGCCCGACCAGGACCACCCGGCCGGCCGGCGCGACCGCGTCGATCACCGCGACCAGGTCGTCACCGAGCTGGGCCAGGGTGGCGGTCGGCAGTGCCATGCAACTGGACCGGCCGTGCCCTCGCGCGTCGTAGGTGACCACCCGCACCGCGCCGCCGGCCGACTCGGTGAGGGCGTCGAGCTGCCGGTGCCAGCTGCGCCCGTCCAGCGTCCAGCCGTGCAGCAGGATGGCGGTGACCGGGGCGTCCGCCGGCCCCGTCGCCTCGACGTGCAACCGCACGCCGTCTGGCAGCCCGACCTCGAACCGCTCCGGCATCGCCACCTCCCAGGGCCGTCCGGCATCACCAGCACCGGACTACCCGGTGGTAACACCGGCTACCCGCCATGACACCACGCCAATCGCGCTGTGGCGAACATTCCCGACCCCGCCCGTCGCCGCCGCCGGCGGGCCAAGCTGAACGGCATGGGGTCGTCGGGGGCAGCGCCCGGACCGCTCGCGGGCGGACCGGCGGCGCAGGGGCGACAGGCCGGTGGCACGCCTCGCGCCGCGCTGGCCGAGCTGCTCGCCGGTAACCGGCGGTTCGTCAGCGGCCAGCCGGTGCACGGTCACGACGTGACGGCCGCCGCGGCGGCCGCCTCCGGCGACCAGCAGCCGTACGCGGTGGTGCTTGGTTGCATCGACTCGCGGGTGCCGCTGGAGGCGATCTTCGACCAGACCTTCGGCGCGATCTGCGTGATCCGCACCGGTGGGCACGTGCTCGACCGCGCGGTGTGCGGCTCGATCGAGTACGTGGTCGGCCAGCTCGGCGTACCTCTGGTGATGGTGCTCGGCCACGAGCGGTGCGGCGCGGTGGGCGCCGCGGTGGACGCGCTGCGCTCCGGGGAGCGTCCCGGCGGGTCGTTGGCCCACCTGGTGGACGAGATCGCCCCGGCGGTGACCGAGGCGGGGCTGGACGATCCGGCGGTGCATCCGCTGGCGATCCGCCGGCACGTCCGGCGCACGGTGCGGACCCTGCGCGACGACGACCTGCTGGCCGGGCCGGTCGCCACCGGCCGGGTGGCCGTGGTCGGCGGCCTCTACGACCTGGCCACCGGCGAGGTCGCCCTGCTGGACCTGGCCTGACCAGGGCTCGCCCGAGCTGTATCCACCGGGCGTCCAGGTCGCAGCGGCCGGGCGGGAACGCGGAACCGCCCGCCGGGTGTCCCGGGCGGGCGGTTCGAGGTGTCGCGGTGGGGGAGGGCTCAGCCCTCGAAGACGCCGGCCTCGACCAGGCGCTTCTCGGTGGCGTCCCAGCCGTCACCCGGGTGGGTGACGTTCAGGTTGTTGATCTCCGCCCGGATCTTGGCGGCGTGGCCGGCCGCGGCCAGCACCCGGATCTCCTCGACGAAGGCCTCGGAGTCGGTGCGCAGGTGCGCGGTCTTGCCGTTGGTCAGGTTCCGCACGTAGGCGTGCTTGCCGCCGTTGAGCGGGATGAGGTACTTGAACTCGCCCAGCACGCTGAGGGCGCCACCCTGGCCAGCCTGGCCGGCCCGGACGGACGCGCGCGCGGTCTTAGAGGTGTTGCTCGCCACGGAGGTACTCCTTGCAAGACGTACGGGAGGACTGGACGTCCGGGGGCTGTGTGCGGGCGACCACCGGGTCGGCCCGCGAAGTTGTGCGCGGCACAAGCCGCCGATGGAACTGTACAGGACTACGACATCAGGCTGGTCGTCGCGGTGTCCTGAGAGGCAACGGAGACCACCCGTCCGGCTATTCCGGCCGGCGAATTTTCCGATTCCCTGGCGCACCATCCGTCACAGGAGTAATCATGTGTTGCAGCAGCCACCTGGGTGGACGAGGTCGTAGGGGAAGACGCACCTCGCTCTCCGGGAGGTCACCGTGCCAACGCGTGGCGTCGTATACGTCCACTCGACCCCGCTCGCCGTGTGCTCACACGTCGAGTGGGCGATCGCGCGCGTCCTAGCCGCGCCGGTCAACCTGCAGTGGACGGCTCAGCCCGTCGACCCCGGCGCCCGCCGGGCCGAGTGCGGGTGGACCGGTCGTCCGGGGACGGGCGCCGAGCTGGCCGCTGCCCTCCGGCAGTGGCCCATGATCCGTTTCGAGGTGACCGAGGAGCCGAGTCCCGGCGCCGACGGCGAGCGTTTCATGTACGTGCCGGCGCGCGGCCTGTTCCGCGCCACCGTCGGCGCGGCCGGTGACATCCAGCTCGGCGAGGACCGGCTACGGGCGCTGATGCTCGCCGCCCGGGCCCCGGAGGCGCTGTCGCACGCCCTCGACAAGGCGCTCGGCACCGCGTGGGACGCTGACCTGGAGCCCTACCGGTACGCGGGCGACGGCGCGCCGGTGACCTTGCTCACCCGGGTCGGCTGACCGGCCGCCCGCGAGCCGGCCACCTGCCCGCACGCGGTCGGCGCGACGCGGCGGCCCGGTAAGGTCAAGTTGCCCCGATAAGGGGGAACTGGTGGGATGGGCGGCGTGCCGATTCGCCCGCGCCGCGCCAGCGTCGCCGTCGCCGCCCTGACCGCTCTGCTCGTCTCCGCCTGCTCGGGCACGCCGGCCCGGCCCGCCCCGACCCGGTGGCGTACTGGCGCGCCGAGGAGGCCCGGCTGACCGGCGGTGGGGCGCTACCGGGCTACCGCAAGGTGGACATCTCCGCGCTGGACATCTTCGAGGGCGGCGCGATCTGGGAGTGCGGCTGGGAGAACGCGGCCGGCGAGCGGGTGCACAGTTTCCGGTTGCTGGCCAACACCTCGCCCGGGCGCGCCCACACCGTCTCGTGGTTGACAAAAGAGTTCGACTGGCAGGTCAACGCGACATACTTGCCGATGATCCGGCAGAGCTTCACCCCCGCACTCTGACACCGTCCGGTGTGGACCGTCCGGGTGATGCCCCTGCGGCGCTGGCCCTGACTACAGTGGCGTAGTTTTGGCGCTCAAGATCCCTGGGGAGGGTGAGCCGAGATGATGGGACCGTCGCACGCGCTGTCCGGCGCGGCGGTATGGCTGGCCGGGTCCTGGGCGCTGGACCAGTTCGCCGACTACCAGCAGTCGCCGCTCGCGTTGGCGGTGGGCACCGCGGTGTGCGCCGGTGGCGCGCTCTTTCCCGACCTCGACCTGTCGGGCAAGGTGACCCGCAACCAGGGCGGCGCCACGGTGGCGCGTACGTTCGGGGTCTTCTCGCTCTTCGTCGCCGAGGTGATGGAGAAGATCTCGCTCGGCGTCTACTACGCGACGAAGCTGAGCAAGGATCCCCGGCGCAACAACGGGCACCGGACGCTGACCCACACCATCCCGTTCACCCTGCTGGTCGGCTGGGGCACCACCGCCCTCTGCGCCGCGTACGGCAAGTGGGCGGTGATCACCATCCTGTTCTTCATGTTCGGCCTGGCCCTGCGCGGGCTGTTCGACGGTTGGGCGGAGCGGGCCGGCTGGGTGATCGTGACCCTGGCGTCCGCCGGGGCGGCCTGGTTCACCTTCGTCAACCTGCCGGGCGGGCGGGGCTATCCGCTGATCGGCACGGCCGTGGGGGTGGGCTGCTTCGTGCACATCCTCGGCGACATGATCACACGAGCCGGGGTGCCCATCCTCTGGCCGATCCCGATCCGCCGACGCATGTGGACGATGATCGGCCTGCCGAACAGCATCGCGCTGCGCACCGGCAGCAAGACCGAGGTGGTCGTGCTGCGCGCCGTCCTGACCGTGATCGCGGTGCTCTCCACCGCCGGCCTCATCGCCCCGTCGGTGCTGCAACGGTTCAACATCGACGTATGACCGATCCGGCTCGGCCGTCACCGCCGGCTGCCGACGAGCGGGTGCCGGAGTTCTGGCGGGCGCTGGGGCTGCCCGGGCTGGCCGACGTGCACGTGCACTTCCTGCCGCCGCGGCTGCTGCGCCGGGTGTGGGCGTACTTCGACGCGGCCGGGCCGCTGGTCGGCACCGAGTGGCCGATCCGCTACCGGTGGAGCGACGCCGACCGGGTCGCGCACCTGCGCCGGCTGGGGGTACGGGCGTTCAGCGCGCTCGCGTACCCCCACCGGCCGGGCATGGCGGCGGAGCTGAACCGGTGGACGCTGGAGTTCGCCCGCGCCACCCCCGGCTGTCTGCCCTCGGCCACCTTCTTCCCCGAGCCGGACGCCCCCGCGTACGTGGAGGAGGCGTTGGCCGGCGGTGCCCGGCTGTTCAAGGTGCACGTGCAGGTCGGCGGGTTCGCGCCGACCGACCCGGCGCTGGACCCGGTGTGGGGCGTGCTCGCCGACGCGGGCGTGCCGGTGGTGGTGCACGCCGGGCACGCACCGGTGGGGACCACGCACACCGGGCCGGAGCCGTTCGCCGCGCTGCTCGCCCGCCACCCCCGGCTCAGCGCCGTGGTGGCGCACCTCGGCGCCCCGGACTACCGGGCCTTCCTGGACCTCGCCGAGGCGTACGAGCGGGTCCGGCTGGACACCACCATGGCGTTCACCCCGTTCTTCGACCGGTTCGTGCCCTTCCCCACGGAGGAGCTGCCGCGCCTGCGCGAGCTGGGGCTGGCCGGCAAGGTCCTGCTGGGCAGCGACTTCCCGAACATCCCCTACCCGTACGCCGACCAGGTGACCGGGCTGGCCCGGCTCGACCTCGGCGACGACTGGCTGCGCGCGGTCTGCTGGGACAGCGCCGCGGCCCTGTTCGACCTGACCTGATTCGGGGTGGTCGAGGTAGCGGGCGGCGTGGGGTGAACCCACCACCGACTTCTTCTCGACATCGGCTATTGACGTCGCCGTAACAGGTGGCCTAGCGTCTGTCGAAACGTTTCGTCGAAACGTTTCGACGATCATTCGGGAGCGATCCCACGCCAGGCCGGAGGAGGTGCGCGGTGGCCACCATGCACGACGTCGCCCGCCTCGCCCGGGTCTCGGTCAGCACCGTCTCGTACGTGCTCACCGGCACCCGCCCGATCTCCCAGGCCACCCGGGACAAGGTGCTCGCCGCGGTGGCCGAGCTCGACTACCAGCCCAACGCGATGGCCCGGGGCCTGGCCAGCCGGCGCAGCCGGATCCTGGGCCTGCTGATGCCCATGGACGAGCGCGGCCTGGGTGCGACCGAGACCGCCTTCGTCACCGGCGCCGCCGCGGCGGCCAGCGCGGGCGGCTATCACCTGGTGCTCTCACCCGTCGGTGGCGGCGACCTCGACGACCTGCGGCGGCTGGCCAGCCAGCGGATGCTCGACGGGGTCGTGCTGATGGAGGTGCAGCTCGCCGACGAGCGGGTCACCGTGCTCCAGGAGGCCGGCACTCCCCTGGTCCTGATCGGCCGCACCGGCGACACCAGCACCCTCTCGTACGTGGACATCGACTTCGAGCAGACCGTGCGCGAGGCCGTCGCCCACCTCGTCGGCCTGGGCCACCGGAGCATCGTCTACGTCAACCACTCGGCCGCCACCCTGGCCAGCGGCTACGGCCCCGCGCTGCGTACCCGGGACGCCTTCGTCGCGGCGATGGCCGGGCACGGCCTGGAGCCGGTGATGATCCCGGCCGAGGACAGCGCCGCCGGCGGGCGGGCGGCCCTGGCCGCCGCGTTCGCGCGGGCCCCGGAGCTGACGGCCGTGCTGGCCATGAACGAGACCGCGATCTTCGGCATCCTCGGCGAGCTGACCGGCCGGGGGCTGTCGGTGCCCCACGACGTCTCGGTGGTTTCGATGGTCACCTCGCCGCAGGTCGCCGAGCTGGCCACCCCGGCGCTGACCGCGATGACGTCGCCCGGTTCGGCCATGGGGCGGATCGCGATCGAGGCGCTGCTGCGCCACCTGGACGGTCCCGGCGACGAGCGCCACCAGCAGCTGCTGCCGTGCGCGCTGGAGGTCCGGGGATCGACCGCCGTGCCACGACGGCCGGCACAGGACGCACCCGGGCGGTCGCCGACCGACGGGGGTTGACCAGCGAAAACGGCCCGTCGTCGCGCTGCAACGCGACGACGGGCCCAGTGCAGTACCGGCTAGATACTCAACGAGGAGGATAGCAATGCAGCGATTCCGCCGGATCGTCGCCGCGATCGCCCTGGCGGCGACCGCGACGACCACCGTGGCCGCGTGCGGCGGTGGTGACAGCGGGGACGACAGCGGGGCCAAGACCCTCAAGCTCTGGCACTACGAGAGCGCCAACAGCGCCATGGGGGTCGCCTGGGACCGCGCGATCGAGATCTTCAAGGCCGAGCACCCGGGCGTCGAGGTGCGCTTCGAGCGCAAGGCGTTCGAGCAGATCCAGCAGAACGCCGGCATGATCATCAATTCGTCCGAGGGCCCGGACATCATGGAGTACAACAAGGGCAACGCGACCGCCGGCCTGCTCTCCTCCCAGGGCCTGCTCACCGATCTGAGCGCCGAGGCCGACAAGCGCGGCTGGGCCGGCAAGCTCAGCCCCAGCCTGCAGACCACCGCCCGCTACAGCGACAAGGGCGTGATGGGCTCGGGCAACTGGTTCGGCGTGCCGAACTACGGCGAGTACGTCACCGTCTACTACAACAAGGACCTCTTCGACAGGTACGGCGTCAAGGTTCCGACCAGCATGGCCGAGATGACCGCCGCGATGGACACCTTCGTCGACAAGGGCGTCGCCCCGCTGGGCATGGCCGGCGCCGAGTACCCGGCCGGTCAGCTCTTCTACCAGTTGGCGCTGGCCAAGGCGGACCGGCAGTTCGTCGACAACTACCAGCTCTACAAGAACCCGGTGGACTTCACGGCCGACCCGCTCAAGTCCGGCGCGGAGACCTTCGCCGACTGGGTGCGCAAGGGCTACGTCGCGAAGAACTCGGCGAGCCTGAAGGCCGAGGACATGGGCACCGCGTTCATCGGCGGCAAGACCCCCATGATCGTCTCCGGCAGCTGGTGGTACGGCCGTTTCAAGGCCGAGATGAAGGCCAACTGGGACACCTTCCTCTTCCCCGGCAACACCCTGCACGCCGGCTCGTCCGGCAACCTCTGGGTGGTCCCGGCGACCAGCAAGGCCAAGGGCCTGGCGTACGACTTCATCGACATCACCCTGCGTCCGGAGATCCAGGACCTGATCGGCAACAACGGCGGCGTCCCGGTCGCCGGCGACCCGGCGAAGATCAGCGACCCCAAGGACCGGAAGCTGATCGAGGACTTCAACACGGTCAGCAAGCAGGACGGCCTGGCCTTCTACCCGGACTGGCCGGTTCCCGGCTACTACGACGTGCTGGTCTCCGGCTTCCAGGGCCTGATCAACGGATCCAGGTCGCCGGACCAGGTCCTCGACTCGATCGCCAAGCCGTACGCCGAAGGCGTCAAGGAGATCACCGGCAAGTGACACGGCGAGGGGGCGGGCGCGACCGGCACGACCGGGGCGCCCGCCCGCTCCACCGGGAAGGATCCTCCATGGCAGTCTCCGAGACCGTCGCCGTTCCGGCGACGACACCGACCCCGCCCGCGCCCGGCCGTGGCCGTCGCGGCCGCAACGCGGCGTACTGGCTCTACCTGCTCCCCGGAGCGGTGCTCTTCATCCTGGTCATCGGCGCGCCGCTGGTCGGCACCGGCTACCTGTCGCTGACCAAGTGGTCCGGGGTGGGCGACCCCACCTGGGTCGGCCTGGACAACTACCAGCAGCTGCTGCACGACGAGGTGTTCTGGGCGTCGTTCCGGAACACGGTCGCGATGATCGTCGCGATGGTGGTGGTGCCCACCCTGCTCGGGCTGGTGCTCGCCTCGGTGCTCTTCGACATCATCGGCCGCCGGTTCCGCCCCCGCACAGCCGCCGCGCTGCGGGCCGCGTTCTACCTGCCGCAGGTGCTGCCCGTCGTGGTGGCCGGCATCGTCTGGGGCTGGATCCTGCGCCCCGACGGCGCGTTCAACAGCCTGCTCGACGCGGTGGGCCTCGGCGCGCTGCGCCACGACTGGCTCGGCGACCCGGGCACCGCCCTGCCCGCCGTGATGGCGGTGATGATCTGGGTGCAGATCGGCTACCCGGTCGTCGTCTTCATGGCGGCGCTGCAACGGGTCGACCCCGAGCTGTACGAGGCGGCCGAGGTGGACGGCGCGAACTGGGCCCACCGCTTCCGGGCGATCACCCTGCCGCAGATCCGGCCGGAGACCTTCGTGGTGGCCCTGACCTGCACCATCGCCGCGTTGAAGGTGTTCGGGCCGATCTTCGCCCTGACCCGGGGCGGCCCGGAGAACGCCACCAACGTGCCGTCGTACTTCGCGTACTACACGTTCTTCAAGAAGCTCCAGGTCGGCTACGGGTCCGCGATCTCGACCGTGCTCACCCTGATCATCGTCGTGGTGGCGGTGGTCTTCATCTGGATGCAGGCCCGCAGCGAGCGCCGGGACCGGGGGTTCTGAGATGGCCGTCACGCTCATCCCGACCGAGAGCGCGGTGGTGACCCCGCTGCGGAGCACGCCGAGCCGCGACCGGCACCGCCGGGGCGCCGCCCGCTGGGTGGTGCTCGCCCTGGTCACGCTCGCCGCGCTCGCCATGCTGGTGCCGTTCGCGTTCATGCTGCTCAACGCGTTCAAATCACCGACCGACTACTCCTCGGGCGGTCCACTGAGCTGGCCGACGGAGTTCTACACCAAGGGCCTGCGGACGTACTGGACCACGGTGAACTTCCCGCTGAAGGTGTGGAACTCGGCGCTCATCGCCGGCTCCGTGGCGGTGCTCGGCGTCGTCGTCTCACTGCTCAACGCGTACGCGCTGGGCATCGGCCGGGTCCGCGGCCGGCTCTGGATCGTCGGGCTGTTCCTGCTGGCCAACATGCTGCCCCAGGAAGCGCTGATCTACCCGCTGTACTACGTGGCCAAGGAGATCGGCCTCTACAACACCCGACTCTCGGTGATCATCATCTTCACCGTGATCCAGAGCGCGTTCGGCACCTACCTGCTCGCCTCGGTGCTGAGCACCTTCCCGCGCTCGCTGCTCGAGGCCGCCGCGCTGGACGGCGCCGGCAAATGGACGGTGCTGTGGCGGGTGGTCTTCCCCAACCTGCGGCCCACCCTCGCGGTGCTGCTCATCTTCTTCTTCATCTGGACCTGGAACGAGTTCCTGATCCCGCTGGTCATGCTCATCGACAACCAGACGCAGACCATCCCGGTCGCGCTCGCGTCGTTGCAGGGCGACCGCCTGATGGACGCCCCGACCACCAACGCCGGCGCTCTGATCAGCCTCGTGCCGGCCATCCTCTTCTTCCTCATCTTCCAGCGCACTCTGGCGCGCGGCATCACGGCAGGAGCCGAGAAGTGAAGTTCACCGACGGGTACTGGCAACTGCGCCCGGGGGTCAGCGTGCTGCGCCCCGGCACGGTGGAATCGGTCGAGCCGGACGAGCGCGGCTTCACCGTCTTCGCCCCGGCCGGCCAGATCACCGGGCGCGGCGACACCCTCAACCGGCCCGTGGTCACCGTCCGGTTCTTCTCCCCCGCCCCCGGCGTCGTCGGCGTGACCATCGGCCACCACAGCGGCGGGCTGCCCCGCGAACCCCACTTCGGGCTGAGCACCGACGACGACCACCCGGTCGCCGTCGACATCACCGGCATCAGCGCCTCGCTGACCACCGGCGAGCTGACCGCCCGGGTCGCGCTCGTCGACGGGTGGCGGGTCGACTTCCGGCACGGCGACCGGCTGATCACCGCGTCCACCGGGCGCAGCGTCGGCATCGTCACCGACGGCGAGGGCCGCCGGCACGTGCACGAACGGCTCGCCCTCGGCGTCGGCGAGACGGTGTACGGGCTGGGCGAGCGGTTCGGCCCGTTCGTGAAGAACGGCCAGACCGTGGACATCTGGAACGCCGACGGCGGCACCGCCAGCGAGCAGGCGTACAAGAACGTGCCGTTCTACCTCAGCAGCGCCGGCTACGGCGTGTTCGTCGACCACCCGGAGCACGTGTCGTTCGAGGTCGGCTCGGAGGTCGTCACGCAGACCCAGTTCAGCGTCGAGGGCCAGTCGCTCACCTACTACGTCATCGACGGGCCCACCCCGAAGGACGTGCTGCGCCGCTACACCGCGCTGACCGGCCGCCCGGCCCGCGTCCCCGCCTGGTCCTACGGGCTGTGGCTGTCCACGTCGTTCACCACGTCGTACGACGAGAAGACGGTGACGGAGTTCGTCGACGGGATGGCCGAGCGGAACCTGCCGTTGTCGGTGTTCCACTTCGACTGCTTCTGGATGCGCCAGTTCCACTGGGTCGACTTCGTCTGGGACCCGGCGACCTTCCCCGACCCGGAGGGGATGCTGCGCCGGCTGCACGAGCGTGCCCTGAAGGTGTGCGTCTGGATCAACCCGTACATCGCGCAACGCTCGTACCTGTTCGAGGAGGGCCGGCAGGCCGGCTACCTGGTCCGCAACACCGACGGCTCGGTCTGGCAGTGGGACAAGTGGCAGGCCGGCATGGCGCTGGTCGACTTCACCAACCCGGACGCGGTGCGCTGGTTCACCGGCAAGCTCAAGGCGCTGCTGGACATGGGCGTGGACTGCTTCAAGACCGACTTCGGCGAGCGCATCCCGACGGACGTGGTGTGGCACGACGGCTCGGACCCGCAGCGCATGCACAACTACTACTCCTACCTCTACAACAAGGCGGTCTTCGAGCTGCTGGAGGCCGAACGCGGGGAGGGCGAGGCGGTGCTGTTCGCCCGCTCGGCCACCACCGGCGGGCAGCAGTTCCCGGTGCACTGGGGCGGCGACTGCGAGTCGACGTTCGTCGCGATGGCCGAGTCGCTGCGCGGCGGGCTGTCCCTGGCGGCGTCCGGCTTCGGCTACTGGAGCCACGACATCGGCGGCTTCGAGGGCACCCCCGACCCGACCGTGTTCAAGCGGTGGATCGCCTTCGGGCTGCTCTCCTCGCACTCCCGGCTGCACGGCTCCGGCTCGTACCGGGTGCCGTGGGCGTACGACGAGGAGGCGGTCGACGTGCTGCGGCACTTCACCCGGCTCAAGCTCAGCCTGATGCCGTACCTGGCGGCCGCCGCAGAGGAGGCGCACCGCGACGGGATCCCGATGATGCGCCCGATGATCCTGGAATTCCCGGACGACCCGGCCTCGGCGCACCTGGACCGGCAGTACATGCTCGGCCCGGACGTGCTGGTCGCGCCGGTGCTCAGCGCCGACGGGGAGGTCACCTTCTACGTGCCCGCCGGCACCTGGACGCACCTGGTCACCGGCGCGCAGCTCACCGGCCCGGCCTGGGTCACCGAGAAGCACGAGTTCGACAGCGTGCCGGTGCTCGCCCGGCCGGGCGCGATCATCCCGTTCGGGGCACGCTCCGACCGGCCCGACTACGAATGGGCGGACGGCGTGCAGCTGCGGCTCTACACACCCGCCGAGGGGCAACGCCAGCGGGTACGCATCCCGTCGCCCGGGGACGGTCCCGGTGCGGAGTTCGAGGTGAGCTTCCGCGACGGGGTCGCCACCGCCGAGCTGGTGGCGGGCGCCTCGTCGGCGTACCACTGCGTGGTGGCCGGGACGGAGGTGGCGCCGCGATGACCGGACGCGTCTTCCCGGAGAGCTTCGTCTGGGGCTCGGCCACGGCCGCGTACCAGATCGAGGGCGCGGCACGCGAGGACGGCCGGGGGCCGTCCATCTGGGACACCTACAGCCACACGCCCGGCCGCACCCGCAACGGCGACACCGGTGACGTGGCCGCCGACCACTACCACCGCTGGCAACAGGACCTGGATCACATCGCCGAGCTGGGTCTCGGCGCGTACCGGTTCTCCATCTCCTGGCCGCGGGTGCAGCCCGGTGGCGCCGGCCGGTTCAACCAGGCCGGCCTGGACTTCTACTCCCGGCTGGTGGACGGCCTGCTGGAGCGCGGCGTCCGCCCGGTGGCGACCATGTACCACTGGGACCTGCCGCAGGAGCTCGAGGACGCCGGCGGGTGGCCGGTGCGGGAGACCGCGCTGCGCTTCGAGGAGTACGCGGCCGGCATCGTCGCCGCGCTCGGCGACCGGGTGCACACCTGGACCACGCTCAATGAGCCGTGGTGCTCGGCGTACCTCGGCTACGCCTCCGGTGTGCACGCGCCGGGGCGTACCGAACCGGCGGCCGCGCTGGCCGCCGTCCACCATCTCAACCTGGCGCACGGCCTGGCCGGGCGGGTGGTGCGGGAGTTGGCGCCGACGGCCGAGCTGTCGGTGACGCTGAACCTGCACGTGATCCGCCCCGAGTCGGCCTCGGCGGCGGACGCCGACGCGGTGCGGCGCATCGACGCGCTGGCCAACCGCTCGTTCCTCGGGCCGATGCTCGGCGGGGCGTACCCGGCGGACCTGCTGGCCGACACGGCGGGCGTCACCGACTGGTCGTTCGTCCGTGACGGCGACGAGAAGGTGGCCGGAGTGCCGCTGGACGTCCTCGGCGTCAACTACTACTCCAGCACGCTGGTCCGGGCCTGGGACGGGCACTCGGCGCGCTCGGACGCCGACGGTCACGGCGCCTCGGCGCACTCACCGTGGGTCGGCGCCGACGACGTCGACTTCCTGCCCCAGCCCGGCCCGCATACGGCGATGGGCTGGAACATCGACCCGGCCGCATTGACCGGGCTGCTGCTGCGGCTGCACCAGGAGTACCCGGGCCAGCCCCTGATGATCACCGAGAACGGCGCGGCGTTCGACGACGTCGTGTCGGCCGACGGCCGGGTGCACGACGAGCGGCGGGTCGACTACCTGCGTCGGCACATCGCCGCCATCGCGGACGCGCGCGAACAGGGCGCGGACGTCCGGGGCTACTTCGTCTGGTCGCTGCTGGACAACTTCGAGTGGGGCTACGGCTACGACCGGCGGTTCGGCATCATCCGGGTCGACTACGACACCCAGGAGCGCACCTGGAAGGACAGCGCGCACTGGTACCGGCGCCTGGTCGAGACCGGACTGCCGGACCAGCCAGCGGACTGACCAGGGCCTCCCCCAGGCCGGCCGGCTCGACGGGCAACCGCCCGCCGGTCGGCCGGCCGGGGTACGACGTCCGCGCGACCGGAGCTCAGACGCCGACCCGTTGCGGCGGGACCGTCAGCCCGTAGAGCGCCATCAACTCCGGGGTGTCGACCCGACTGCCGTCGGCCACCGAGTCGCAGGCGATGTCCACGATCTGGTCCTTGTGCGCCAGCAGGTACGGCCGGGCGCCCACGTCGGCGCTGGCCAGCGTGGCGATGCCGGGCCAGTGCCGGCGGCCGAAGAGCATCGGGTAGCCGCGCAACCCGTCGTAGGTGGCGCAGACCAGCACGTCCGGGTACGGCAGCGCGGCCACGCGCCGGACGGCGGCGGTGGTCAGGCCCGGCATGTCGACCGGAACGACCACCACGGCCTCGATCCCCTCGTCGTCCATGGCGGCCAGGCCGGCGCGGATGGACGAGCCGACCCCGGTGCCCCACGCCTTGTTGATGACCACCGTCACCCCGGCCAGGTCGGCGGTCTCCCGGACCTGCTCGGCGGCGGCGCCCAGTACGACCACGATCTGCTCGCAGCCCGCCTTGGTCATCGTGTCGATCATCTGATTGACCAGGGGCTTCTCCCCCTGGTGCAGCAGCGCCTCGGGACCGCCGATGCGGCGTCCCCCGCCCGCGGCGATGATCATTCCTGCGATCCGGTTCAGCTGCGCCCCCTCCACCGTGGAGCGGACCGGGCACGGCGGCACCCGGTCCGTCCCGTCCTACGGACACCGGATGCAACGAGCACGGCCGGCCTCGGGTAGCGGGGCAAATAGGAAAATCGTCCGCTATGCCGCGTCGGCGTAACAGTCGACGATGGACACATCAAGCGGAAATCGCACCGGGGTGTCACCGAACAGCAGCGCCGTGGCCCGCTCACCGCTGCGACCCACCGCCGCCGCCACCGCCTCGGCCTGCGCCGCCGGACAGTGCACGATCACCTCGTCGTGCTGGAAGAAGACCAGCTCGGCGGCGGTGCCGGCCAGCTCGGCGCGCAGCGTCGCCAGCAGCGTGGAGGCCCACTCCGCGGCGGTGGCCTGGATGACGAAGTTGCGGGTGAAACGCCCCCGGGACCGCGCGGCGCGGGCCCGGGGACTCTGCCGGTCGGCCGCGCC
Source organism: Micromonospora acroterricola (assembly GCF_003172955.1). Taxonomy (GTDB): domain Bacteria; phylum Actinomycetota; class Actinomycetes; order Mycobacteriales; family Micromonosporaceae; genus Micromonospora; species Micromonospora acroterricola. The sequence goes on from NZ_QGKR01000266.1 coordinate 19,948, forward strand.
ATCCGGATCAGTCACCTCGTCCGGGTCGCCGAACCCCGCCGAGCCGGGCGGGCAGGTGCGCCCGAGCCACGAGCGCACCAGGCCACCGGCCTCCCCGGTACGCGCGGCCGCCTCCACGTAGCCGAACGCCGTCGGGTAGCTGCGCTTGAGCACCGCCAGCGCGGGCACCGCGGCACCGCCGGTCTGCCCGTACATCGCGCCGAGCAGGGCCACCTTGGCCCGGGCCCGGTCACCGGCGAAGGAGTCCCGAGCGAGGGCGGCGTAGAGATCGCCGGCGCCACCCGCCGCCGCCAGCCGGGAGTCACCGGACACCGCGGCCAGCACCCGCGGCTCCAACTGGCCGGCGTCCGCGACCACCAACCGCCAGCCCGGATCGGCCACCACCGCCCGGCGGATCACCTTCGGGATCTGCAACGCGCCGCCGCCCCGGGTGGCCCAGCGGCCCGAGACCACCCCGCCCGGCACGTACTCCGGCTGGAACCGCCCGTCGCGCACCCACTGCTCGCGCCAGGACCAGCCGTGCGCCGTCCAGATCCGGTAGAGCTCCTTGTATTCCAGCACCAGCGGCACCGCCGGATGGTCCACCCCGCGCAGCACCCAGGCCCGGGTGTTGGGCAACTCAACCCCGGCCCGCGCGAACGCCTTCAACAGCTCCGCCGGTGAGTCGGCGTGCAACTGGCGGACACCGAACGCGTCGGCGATCCGGGCGGCCAGCTCGGCCAGCCGGCGCGGCGGGCCACCGACCGGGGACGGCTCACCCAGCAGCTCGGCCAGGATCGCGTCGTGCACCTCCGCCCGCCACGGCAGGCCGGCGACGCCCATCTCGACCGCGATCAACGCGCCGGCCGACTCGGCGGCCACCAGCAACCGGAACCGACCCGGGTGCTCGGTCGCGGCGACCCGGGCGAGCTGGTCCTCGTACACCCGGGTCAGGGCGTCGATGCCCGGGCCCGCCGGGCCGGGCAGCGCGTCGAAGAGCGCGCCCTGCCCGTGCCCGGGCGGCGCGGCCGGACGCGGCGGCGGATCGGGCGGCACCGGGAGGCCGCTGAGCCGGGCCCAGGCGGCCGCGAGCGAGCGCGGCTCGCCCCAGCGGCCGGCGTGGCCCAGCAGCAGCGCCTCGGTCAGCTCCACGTCGAGACAACGCTCGACGCGCACCCCGGCCCGCAGCAGCGCCGGATAGACCGCGCCGGCCGTCGACCAGACCCAGCGGGGATGCTCGGCGGCCTCCCGGCTGGCCACCGCCGCGGCCAGGTCGCTGACGATCTCGGTCGGGCCGGTGGGCCGGCCGGCGGCGTCCAGCGGGCGCAGCTCTCCCCCGCCCCGCTCGTCCGACACCACCGCCACCAGCACGGACGCGATTCTGCCTCGCCCCCCTGACAGGAAGGAAAGCGCACCGGTGCCCTTGCTCACCCGGACCGAAATGGGTCAGTGGGCCGTCGGACGGCTCGGTAGCGTGGCCGGGTGCCCCCGCAGATACCGCACTCCGACCCTGGCACTCCGGACACCGCGGGTCCCATGCGGTACCTCTGGTGGCTGGTGCGCCGCCAACCCTGGCGGGTGCTGCGCGGCAGCCTGATCGGGACGGCCTGGATGATCGGCCTGTCGGTCCGGCCCTACCTGATCGCCCGCGCCGTCGACGACGGGCTTCGCGCGGGCGACACCCGGGCCCTGACATTCTGGGTCGCGGCGATCGTCGTCGCGGGGGCGGGGCTGTCGTACCTGGGCATCATGCGGCACCGCACGATGACCTTCATCCGCGAGGACGCCAAGGCACGCTCGGCCGCCGTGGTGCTGCGCCAGCTCTCCCGCATCGGCGCGGTGCTGCCGCGCCGGGTCGCCGCCGGCGAGGTCGCCACCATCGGCGGCTCCGACATCGACTGGTCCGCGCAGGTGCTGACGCTGACCGGGCCGGGTGTCGGCGCGGTGGTCGCGTACGCGGTGATCGCCGTGGTGCTCTGGTCGATCTCCCCGATGCTCGCGCTGTGCGTGCTGGTCGGAGTGCCGGTGGTCGGGCTGGTCGTCGGGCCGCTGCTGCGCCGCCTGGAGCGGGCGGAATCGGTCTACCGGAAGCAGCAGGGCGCACTCACCGCCCGGTCCGGCGACATCGTGGCGGGGCTGCGGGTGCTCGCCGGGGTGGGCGGCCGGGACCTGTTCGCCCGCCGGTACGCGGCCCGGTCCCGCGGCCTGCTCGCCGAGGGCTACCGGGTCGGCGCGGTCAACAGCTGGATCGACGCGGCGACCGTCGCCATCCCCGGCCTGTTCCTGGCGGCGGTGGTGTGGCTGACGGCCCGGATGGCGGTCACCGGCGACGTCACGATCGGCGAGCTGGTCGCCGTCTACGGCTACGTGGCGACCCTGATCGTGCCGGTCTGGTTCCTGCTCGAGGGAAGCCACCAGCTGATCCGTGGACGGGTCGCGGCCCGGCGGATCGTCGCCCTGCTCAGGCTGACCCCGGACGACGTCGGCGGCCCGCGTCGGCGGGGCTCCGGCAAGGTTCCCGACGCGCGCCGCCCGCACGCCGCGGCCGCGCCGGCGCACCCCGCCGACCTGCACGATCCGGTGACCGGGCTGACCGTCCCGGCCGGCCGGCTGACCGGCGTGGCCGCCGACGATCCGGCGGCGGCGCTGGCGCTGGCCGACCGGCTCGGCCGGTACGTCGCCAGCGAGGCCACCTGGGGCGGCGTGCCGCTCACCGGAATCGCCCTGGACGAGGTACGCGCCCGCATCCTGGTCGCCGACCACGACTCGTACCTGTTCCCCGGCACGCTGCGGGACATCCTGCTCTCCCGAACGGGGGCCGACGACGACACCCGGCCCGGGTCCGACGACGATCGCATCACCGCCGCGCTGCGGGCCGCGTCGGCCGAGGACATCGTCGACGCCCTGCCGGCCGGGCTGGACACCCCGCTGGACGCCCGCGCCCGTACGCTCTCCGGCGGCCAACGCCAACGGGTGCGCCTGGCCCGGGCGCTGCTCGCCGAGCCGGAGGTGCTGATCCTCGTGGACCCGACGTCGGCGGTGGACGCGCACACCGAGGCGCGGATCGCCGAGCGGCTGCGTGCCGCGCGGGACGGGCGGACGACGGTCGTCCTCGCCACCTCGCCGTTGCTGCTCAACCGGACCGACCTGGTCGCCCACCTGCGTGCGGGCCGGGTCGTCGCCACCGGCGCCCACGCCGACCTGCTCGACGAGGACCCCGGTTACCGACACCTCGTGGCCCGCGACAGCGCCGATCCGGACGCCGAGCGGTCCGCCGACGCCGAAAAGGCCTACCCGTGAGCCGGCTGCCGGTCGCGGAGCGCGGCACCGTACGCCGGGCGCTGCGGGACCTGATCGGCCGGCACCGGCGCGCGGTCGGCGTCGTGCTGGCGCTGCACGCCGCCGCCGCGGTCGCCGGGCTCGCCCCGCCGTGGCTGCTGGGCACCATCGTCGACCGGGTCACCGGCGGTACGGACGTCGCCACGGTCGACCGGCTGGCGCTGGTCATCGGTGGGTGCGTCCTGGTCAGCGCGCTGCTGTCCCGCTACGCCCAGTACGCCGGCCACCGGTTCGGGGAGCGGGCCGTCGCCGAGCTGCGCGAGGAGTTCGTGCACCGGACGCTGGGGCTGCCCGTCTCGGTCGTCGAGCGGGCCGGTGCCGGGGATCTGGCCACCCGCAGTTCGGTCGACGTGTCGACGGTGGGGACCACGGTCCGGGACGTGGTGCCCACCATCGTCATCGCGTCGGTGCAGCTGGCGCTGCTGTTCGGGGCGGTGTTCCTGCTGCACCCGCTGCTCGGGCTGGCGGCGCTGGCCGGGTTGCCCTCGATCTGGGCGGTGACCCGCTGGTACCTGCGGCGGGCCAGCTCCGCGTACCTCATCGAGGGCGCGGCGTCCGCCGAGCTGACCGAGACACTGACCACCACCGCCGAGGGCGCCCGCACGGTGGAGGCGCTGCGGCTGGCCGACGATCGGATCCGGCACGGCACCACCCGCATCGCCGGCGTGTGGCGGGCCCGGCGGGCGACCCTCGCGCTGCGTACCGTGTTCTTCACGGTGGTGGAGGCGAGCTATCCGCTGCCGATCGCCCTGGTCCTGCTCGTGGGCGGGGCGCTGCTCTCCCGGGAGATGGTGTCGCTGGGCGCGGTGGTCGCCGCCGCCCTGTATCTCCAGCAGGCGATCGACCCGCTGGACCGGCTGCTGCAGTGGACCGAGCAGGCACAACGCGGCTTCGCGTCGTTCGCCCGAGTGCTCGGCGTCGGTCTGGTCCCGCCGGAGCCGCCCGGCACGGTGGCGACCTCGCGGGGTGAGCGACTGGTCGTCCGCGAGGCCCGGTTCTCCTACGCCGGGGGGCACGACGTGCTGCACGGCATCGACCTGGAGGTGCGGCCCGGCGAGCGGCTGGCGATCGTCGGCCCGTCGGGGGCCGGCAAGTCCACACTGGCCCGGCTGCTGGCCGGGATCGACGCGCCGCGGCGCGGCGTCGTCAGCATCGGAGGCTGCCCGGTCACCGATCTCGACCCCGCCGAGCGTCGTCGCCGGATCGCCCTGGTCACCCAGGAACATCACGTCTTCATCGGCTCGGTGCGCGACAACCTCGCCTTCGCCGCTCCGGACGCCTCGGACGAGCAGATGCGCTCCGCGCTGGCGACGGTGGGCGCCGACTGGTACGCGGAGCTGCCCGACGGCCTGGACACCCCGCTCGGTGACGGGGCGCGGCAGCTCGCGGCGGCCGAGGCGCAGCAGTTGGCGCTGGCCCGGCTGCTGCTCGCCGACCCGCACACGCTGATCCTGGACGAGGCGACCGCCGCGCTCGACCCGACCACCGCCCGGCGTACCGAGCGGGCGTTGGCGGCCGTGCTCGTCGGCCGGACCGTCATCGCGATCGCGCACCGGCTCAACACCGCGCACGACGCCGACCGGGTCGCCGTCCTGGCCGACGGCCGGATCACCGAGATCGGCAGCCACGACGAGCTGGTCGCGGCCGGTGGGGCGTACTCGGCTCTCTGGCACTCGTGGCACCGCCACGGAGACGAGCGCCCGCTGTCCCGGAAGGAGCAGCCGAGCTGACCACTCCTTCCGGGACCCGTACGTCGCCCGGGGTTACTTCACCGCACCGGAGGTGAGGCCGGCCTGGATCTGCCGCTGGAAGATCGCGTACACGATGATCATCGGGAGGATGGCGATGGTCAGCGCGGCGAACAACCCGGACCAGTCCGCCTCGTAGCCGGCGTTGACCGAGATGTCGGCGATGCCCTGCGTGAGCACCCACTTGTCCTTGGCGTTGGACAGCAGCACCAGGGGCAGCTGGTACTGCGCCCACTGGCCGATGATGTTGAAGATCGCGACGCTGATCAGACCCGGCTTCGCCATCGGCATCATGACCTGGAAGAACAGCCTGGTGTGCCCACAGCCGTCGATCAACCCCGCCTCGGCCACCGAGGACGGCAGCGTCTTGAAGAACGCGGCCAGGAAGAAGATCGTGAACGGCAGCGAGTACGCGATGTAGACCAGCACCACCCCGGTGTGGGTGTCCAACAGGCCCAGGTTCTTCACCACGAAGAAGAGCGGCACCAGGGCCAGGAAGACCGGGAAGGCCAGGCCGGAGACGAACAGGTAGTAGATCGCCCGGTTGCCCCAGAACTTGTACCGCGCCAGCACGTACGCCGCCATCGAGCCGAGCAGCATCGTGCCGAAGGTGCTGCACCCCACCACGATGACGCTGTTGATGAAGTACCGGCCGACGTGCGCCGTGGTCCAGGCCCGGCTGAAGTTCTCCCAACGCAGCTCCGCGGGGAGCGTCCACGGGCTGCTGAAGATCTCGGTGGTGTTCTTGAATGCCGCGAGGAAGGTCCAGAGGATCGGCACGATCACGATCACCGCCCACACGGCGAGCGCGATGTGCCCCAGGCCGGCGAAGACCCGCGCCTCCGACCGGGGGCTCTTCCGCCCCCGCCCGCCGGGGGCGCCCGGGTCGCCGGTCTTCGGCGGTAGCGCCGCCGGCGTCGGCGGCAGCGTCGACTGCGTCATCAGTACTCCACGCTTTCCCGCTTGGTGAGCCGCAGCGTCAGCGCCGCGAACGTGAGGGTCAGGAAGAAGAGCGCCACACCCATCGCGGAGGCGTAGCCGTACTTCGAGTAGACGAAGGCGTTGCGGTAGATCTCCATGGCCAGGACCGTGGTGGCGCCGTCCGGGCCGCCACCGTCCACGGAGAGCACCGCGACGATGGCGAACGCGTCGAACGCCGCGATGCCCAGGTAGACCCAGGCCACCTGGAGGGTGTCCCAGAGCAGCGGCAGGGTGACCCGGAAGAACAGCGTCACCTTGGTCGCGCCGTCCATCTCGGCGGCCTCGTAGATCTCACCCGGGATGGAGGCCATGCCGGCGGAGAAGAGCACCACGTAGAAGCCGACCGCCTGCCAGACCAGCACCGCGATGATCGACCAGAGGGCCAGGTTCGGCCGGATCAGGAAGAGCACCGGATCGAAGCCGAACTTCATCAGCACGCCGTTGATCAGGCCGGACTCGTTGGGCCGGTAGACCATCTGGAACAGCACGGCGATGATGGCCACCGCCAGGACCTGGGGGAAGAAGAACACCACCCGGTAGAACTTCGCCCCCCAGACCCCCTGGCGTTGCCCGCCGCTGCTCTTGCCGCCCACGTTGAGCAGGAACGAGAAGAACAGCGCGATGGTGATGGTGATCAGCGGCAGGGCAAGCAGCAGTACGCCGTGGTGCTGGACCGCCTTCCAGAAGCTGCCGTCGTCGAGCAACCTCCGGTAGTTGTCGAAGCCCACCCACTGCGGGGCCGACAGCCCCCGCCAGTTGGTCATCGAGATCTGGAACGCCTGCGCGTACGGCGCGATGACGAAGACCACGTACAGCGTGACCGGGGCGAACAGGAACCCGATCACGAATGGATACTTGCCGTGCCGCATGACCCCTACCCTCCGATCAGCGCTTGAACTTGGTGACGGAGGAATCCTTCTTGATCGCGTCGGCGCGCTTCTGGATCCGCTCCACGAACGCGTCCGCCTTGATCCGGCCGAACATGAGCTCGTTGGTGGCGGTCCGCGCCTCCGTGTCGAGCTCCTTGTACCAGTTGTCGAAGAGCATGTTGAACACGTCCTTGCCGGCTGCCTTCAGCGCGGCCTGGGCGCTGGCCACACCCGGCGGGAACTGGAAGCCGTCGCTGCCGGCCGGCACGACCGTGGCCGCACCGACGGTCTCGGTGAAGCCCCGGGCGCCCGCCTTGGAGAGCATCTGGCGCATGTACTCCATGCCGCCACGCGGGTTCTTGCTCTTCGACGAGACGAAGTATCCCTCGCCACCGGCCGCCCGGATAGCGGCCGCCGGCAGCTTGTCCGACGCGGTCAGGCTGGGCACCGGGATGAGCTGGTAGGTGAAGCCCGCCGGCGTGTCCTTCTTCTGCTCGTTCTCCAGCCAGTCGCCGGACGGGTAGAAGGCGACCTTGCCCTGGTTCTGCCGCAGCTGCACGTCGGTGTGCTTGAGCCCCTCGAAGCTCTTGTCCGAGTACTTCGCGCCGATCTCGGCCCACGCCTCCGCGGCCTGCTTGACGGCGTCCTGCTTCCAGGCGCCGTCCTCCAGGTTGTCGATGTTCTTCAGGACGTCGGTGCCGCCGATCTTGGCGGCCTGGGTGAGGATCACGTTCCACTGGTAGTAGGCCGCGTTCGCACCGGCGTACCCGTAGGGCGTGATGCCCTTGGCCTTGATCTGCTCGCAGAGGGCCTTGAACTGCTCAAAGGTGGTGGGCGCGGTCCAGCCGTTGTCCTTGAAGAGCTTGCCGGAGTACCAGATGCCGTAGACCGTCGAGACGTAGTACAGGACGAACGGCTTGCGCCCCCCGTCGGCGGTGTTGAACATGCCCTGCTCGACGATGCCCGGGATGACGGTGTCGCGGACCTTCTTGCTGGGGTCGTCGACCGACGGCGCGTCCCACAGCTCGGTGAGGTCCTGCAGCTGGCCGTCGTTGACGAGCGCACCGAAGTCGAGGAACTTCTCGCCCGAGTTGTTGACGAACTCCGGCGGGTTGCCGCCGGCGAACCGCGGCTGGAGCACCGTGGAGACCGCCTGGGTCGCCTGGTGCTTGACCTCGGACTTGGGGAACGCCTTCTTGTAGAGCGGCTCGTGCACGTCGGTGGCGTACTTCTCGCCGTAACCGCCGTTGAAGATGACCACCTCGATCGGGGCGTCCTCCTTGGCGCCCAGCGGGTTGGTCGCGCTCTTGGTGCCGCCGGAGACCTGCTCGTTCTCCTTGTCGTCGCCACTGGTGGCGCAGGCGCTGAGCAGGCCGATGGCCGGAGTGGCGAGCATGCCCACGGCGGCGGCGCGACGCAGCACCGTGCGGCGGTCGAGCTCGGCCGGGTGCTCGGGGGTATTCGACATCGTCGTCTCTCCTTGTGGAATTCGGGTCAGGCGGTGCGCCGGAGACGCCCGGCGTACCGCGACTCGAGGGCGATGTTGTGCTCGTCCCCGCCGGGGACGTTGGCGGAGAGGTAGATAGGGGGCACCTCTCCGGCCTGGTGGAACCGTCGTACGACCTCCGCGGTCAGCAGCTGCGCCAGCAGCGCCGTGGTGACCGAGGAGACCGCACAGACCGCGCCGCCGCCCTCGAGCGGCAGCAGTGCATCGCCGTACGGCGCGCCATTGTCCAGCACGACGTCGGCGAGGTCGGCGAGCCGTTGACCGGACGGGTGCCGCGGGGCCACCCGTGCGGTGTGCTCGACCGAGGTGACCGCGATCAACGGGTGACCGCGCTCGGTGACCAGCGCCGCCAGCTCGACCACCGAGCCGTTGATGCCGGACTGGGACGCCACCACGAACACGTCGCGCGGCTGGGGCGCCGCGAGCGCGTAGATCTGGTGGGCGATCGAGGGGTCGCGTTCCAGCTTGGGATCGGCGAGCACATCGCGCGGTGCGTCGCCGTGCACCACCAGGTCGCGCACCGAGAGCCGGTTGGTGGGGACGAGCCCACCGGCCCGCGCGACCAGCTCGGCGGCGAACGCCTCGGAGTGCCCGGCGCCGAACGCCTGGAGCACACCCCCGGCGCGGAGGCTGTCGGCGATCAGGTCGGCGGCCCGGGTGATCCCGTCGGCCTCCGAGTCGAGCAGCCGGTCGAGCACCGGGCGGACGGCGTCCGCGTACCCCTGGGCGCTGATCATGCGGGGGCTCCCTTCGCGGCCTTGTGCCCGTCGACGGCCTGCGCGGTACGCCGGAACGCCGCGTGCGCGCGGTCGTGGGTGCGCTGGGCGACGGCGATGTAGAGCAGGTCGAGCACGACCAGCTGGGGGTGGCGGGCGGAGAGCGCGTCCGGCCGGAAGGTGGTCGCCTGGCTCGCGGTGAGCAGCACGATGTCGGCCAGCTCGGCCAGCGGCGAGCGGGGGAAGCCGGTGAGCGCGATGGTGGTGGCGCCCCGGCTGCCCGCCTCGGCGAGCATCTCGATCGTCTCCCGGGTCTGGCCGGTGTGCGAGATACCCAGTGCCACGTCGCCGCCGCGCAGCAGTGCCGCGCTGGCGAGCCCCTCGTGCACGTCGTTCCACGCCCAGGCGGCCACCCCGATGCGGTGCAGGCTGAACTGCATCTCCTCGCCGACCAGGGCGCTGCCGCTGGCGCCGAAGATGTTCACCCGGCTGGCGCCGGCGATCGCCACGGCCGCCCGTTCCACCTCGGCGAGGTCGAGCAGTGTCGCGGTGTCGTGCATGGCCCGGGTGTCGGCGGCCATGATCTGGTCGAGCACCCGTGCCAGCGGGTCGCTCGGCTGGATCTCCCGGCCGATGTCGACGGTCCAGCCGGCCGAGCGGGCCCGACCGGTCTCGGATGCGATCCCCAGGCGCAGGTCCGCGTAGCCCTCGAAGCCCATCGCCCGGCAGAAACGGGTGATGGTCGCCGGCGAGGTGCCGCTTCGCTCCGCCAGCTCCACTATGGTGGACCGGGCGGCGGCCTCCGGGTCGCTCAGCACGTGCTCGGCGACCCGGCGCAGCGCGCCGGTCAGCTCCCCGAGGCCGTTGCGGACGCGGGCCAGCACCCCGTCGGAGGCGGCCCCAAGCACGCCCCGCCGGTCGAACGCGTCGGCGTCGACCACCGCGGTCCCCGCGGAGGTGTCCACCTCGTGATCAACCATGCGACGCCTGCCCTTTCCGAAAAGACTGTTAACTGTTAGTGGTAAAAGTTCTTACTAACCGCCCCTCCGTGTCAAGACTGTGGGCGAAGTTTTCAAACTGTTACCTGGGGCACAAGCCGCCGCGCCGACCAGATCTTGCCTCGCGCCGCCGTGCCGACCAGCATTAACAGGCCCGTCGCAGCGCTGCGCAAGGAGGCCCGTGCCGATGTCCGACACCGTCGTGGTCGGCCTCGACGTCGGCGGTACGTCCACCCGGGCGACCGCCCTGACCCTCTCCGGCGAACGCCTCGGCACCGGTCGTGCCGGCGGTGGCAACCCCACCAGCCACGGCGCCGACCGGGCCGCCACCGAGCTGCTGAACGCCCTGCGCGAGGCCCTCACCGACGTCGACCCGACCCGGGTCGCCGCCGGCACCATCGGGCTGGCCGGGGCGGCCCGGCTGCTCGCCGACCCCGCCGGCCGGGCGGCGTTCGACCGGGCCTGGCACGACGCCGGCCTGCGCTGCCCGTACGCCGTGCACGGCGACGCCCTCGTCGCGTACGCCTCCGGCACCGCCGCCCCCGACGGGACCGTGCTCATCGCCGGCACCGGGGCGATCACCGCACAGGTCCGCGACCTGCGACTCGACCGCGTCGCCGACGGCCACGGCTGGCTGCTCGGCGACGCCGGGTCCGGCTTCTGGCTCGGCCGCGAGTCGGTCCGCCGGCTGCTCGCCGACCTGGACGCCGGCCACACCCTCGGCGCGCTCACCACGGCGGTGCTCACCGAGCTGATGGGCAGCGCCGAGATCGCCGCCCGCCCCCGGGACACCGTCGACGCCACGATCCAGACGGTGACCCGCCGACCCCCGATCGAGCTCGCCCGACTGGCACCACTGGTCGTCAGCGCCGCCACCGACGGCGAACCGGTCGCCACCGCGCTGGTCGCCGAAGCCGCCGCCCACCTCGTCGACAGCGTGAGCCGGATCCGCCCGGCCGGGGCGGTGACACCCGTCGTGCTCGGCGGCGGGCTGCTCACCGCGGACACCCCGCTCGCCACGGCCGTCCGGGCCGAGGTCGCCCGGCACTGGCCGGCCGCGCCGCTGCGCGTCGCCGGCGACGGGGCCGCAGCGGCAGCCTGGCTCGCCGCCCGCGAGCTACCCGAGG
>NZ_QGKR01000144.1 GCF_003172955.1 Micromonospora acroterricola
GACCACCACCCCGCCGCCGAACCCGCCGCAGACCGGCCTGATCGGCTGGGCCACCCAGAACGGCGGCACCACGGGCGGTGCGGGTGGCCAGACGGTCACCGTCTCTGACGGCCAGGCACTCGCGGACGCCCTGGAGTCGGCGTCACCGCTGATCATCCGGGTGCAGGGCTCGCTCACCATGCCGGACAAGATGAACGACGTCCGCTCCAACAAGACCGTGCTCGGCGTCGGCAACGCCACGCTGGACAACGGGCTGAACGTCAGCAGCGCCACCAACGTCATCATCCGCAACCTCACGTTCCGGGGCTGGGACGACGACGCGGTGAACGTCCAGAACTCGCGCAACGTCTGGGTCGACCACAACACCTTCGACGGCGGCTACGACGGCGCGCTGGACATCAAGCGCGAGTCCGACTTCGTCACCGTCTCCTGGAACCGGGTCATGAACCACACCAAGAGCATGCTGCTCGGCCATGACGACGGGCACACCGCCGACATCGGGCATCTGCGCGTGACGTACCACCACAACTGGTTCGACGGCAGCAAGGAGCGGCACCCCCGGGTCCGGTTCGGTGACCCGGTGCACGTGTTCAACAACTACTACTTCGGCTCTGACTACGGCGTCGCGTCCACCATGGGCGCTGGCGTGCTCGTCGAGGGCAACTACTTCGAGAACGTGACCCGGCCGACCGCCGTCGGCTACGCCGAATCGGGCCCGGGCGACCTCGTCCAGCGCAACAACGTCTTCGTCAACTCCGGCGCGCCGGAGAGCGCCGGTGACGTCGCCACCATCCCGTACGCCTACCAAGCCGACGCCGCCAGCGGCGTGAAGGCGACCGTCATCGCGGGTGCCGGCGCCGGACGCATCACCCCCTGACCGAGACAGGCCCTGGCGGGGCGGCGGTCCTTGGACCGCCGCCCCGCCACCGCTGTTCGTGCCGGCAGGGCCGTCACCCTCATGTGGAGCGACGGAGCGATCGAATGTGGGCTGAACCGTTTCCGGGCGGGCTCCGTGTGGATGCCGAACGGCTTCCGGAGGTACTGGAGCCGGGTAGAACCTGGAGATTTCACATGATGCGCAAGCACCTGGTGCCCTTCGTCGCCGTGATGGCAGCCGGCCTCGCGGCGCTGACCGCGTGCAGTTCGACCCCCGAGGCGCCGGCACCGGCCCAAGCCTCCCCTGCGGCCAGCAGCCAGGCCGCGGCCCCCGTCAACGGGAGTGGCGCGGAGGACCTCTCGCGGCTCGCCGGCACCGCCAAGTCCAACAACTCCGCCCCGCGCATGGGCGACTGGGCCGTGCCGAACGGCGGCGTCGCGACCGGGGCGGCCCTCCAGGCCGCGCAGAAGTGGGTCCAGCTGACCGCGAGCAAGGCCGGGGACCTCGACCCGGTGGTGGTCAACGGTGCAGGGCTGACCCTCTACCGCTTCGACAAGGACAGCAACAACCCGCCCACCTCGAACTGCAACGGGGACTGCGCGATGACCTGGCCGCCCGTGACGGTCACGCCGGGCGGCAAGATCTTCATCGCGGGGATCAAGAAGTCGGCGGTCGGTACGGTCCGCCGTGCCGACGGCACCCGGCAGGTCACCATCAACGGCTGGCCGGTGTACCGCTTCGCCAAGGACACCAAGCGCGGTGACACCCTCGGCCAGGGCGTCGGGGGCACCTGGTTCGGCGTGACTCCGAACGGCGGCAAGGCTGGCGTCAACGACGGCGGGCAGGCCACCCCGGACAACGGTGACGCGACCGCTCCGCCCGCCACCAGCGCCGTCTTCTTCGACGACGCCAACTTCAGCGACAACGGCGCCTCCCAGGGTGTCGCTGGCAGCAACGAGTGCCAGGACCTGGCGCGTCCCGGCGTCGCCTCCTCCGTCGCGGCCCCCGGCTCGCTGAAGATCTGGACGGGCCCCAACTGCACCGGCAAGTCGCAGGTCATCAACGGCGACGTCATCAACCTGGCGACCATCGGCTTCGACGACGCCGTCGCCTCGGTCCGCTTCAGCTGACCGTCCGACCTCACCCAGCGGGTGTGCCGGTCCGGCTCTTCGCCGGGCCGGCACACCCGTCTTCGTATCCGCGCCGCGCCGGTGGCCCCGGCGCGCTCCCGGCCGGCCTCCCCCAACAGCGGCGCCTGACAGTGCCGCGACGTCAAGAAGGTGCTGGAAGATGACGTTTCGCATCATGCGGGCGGTGAGCGGCGGACGGGCGACCGCCCTCGGCGGGTTGGCCCTCGCGGTGGCGGCCCTTCTCGTCGGCTGCACCCGTACCGTGGACGGGACCGGTACCGCCGAGCGCTGGAGCGCCACCAAGGTCGCCGGCCTGGACATCACCACGGGAGAGAGCGGTCCCCGGCCCGGGGAACCCGACACCCGCCTGGTCGCGGATGGTAGTGACGGCGGCGAGTTGGACCGGCTCGCCCGCAACGCCGTCGCCGACGTACAGAAGTACTGGGCGGACGAGCTGCCCGCCGCCTTCGATCGCCGGTTCGACCCCGTCACCCGGCTCATCTCGTACGACTCCACGGGCCCGGACGTCACCGTCTGCAAGACCAGCACCGCCGGCGCGGTGAACGCGTTCTACTGTGCGCTCGACGACTCGGTGGCCTGGGACCGGGGACGACTGCTTCCCACGCTCAACGACTCGTTCGGGCCGATGGCGGTGGTGGCCGTCCTCGCGCACGAGTTGGGGCACGCCGTGCAGTTCCGGCTCGGCTCGGTCGACGGGCAGACCAGTTCCATCGTCAAGGAACAGCAGGCCGACTGCTATGCGGGGAACTTCTTCCGGTGGGTGGCCGAGGGCAACGCTCCGCACTTCCAGCTGTCCACCGGGCCCGGCCTCAACCAGATTCTCGCCACGCTGTTCTTCATCCGCGACGGCGCCGGTACCGGATTCGACGCCGAGGGGGCGCACGGCAACGCGTTCGACCGGGTCTCGGCGTTCCAGTTCGGTTTCGGTGACGCCCCCGGACGGTGCGCCCGCATCGACGAGGCCGAGGTACGGCGGCGGATCACCCAGCCGGCCAGCGGCCAGGCGTCGCCGACCGACGAGGTGACCGGCAACCTGCCGGTGGACGACCGGGACTCGCTGCTCGCCCTGCAGGAGACGCTGCGGGCCGCGTTCGACGGGTCGGCTGCCCAGTGGCCGGCGATCAGCCAGTCCGTGTCGCCGTGCCCCGAGGTGACCCGGACGAGGCCCGCCTCCTACTGCCCGGCCACCAACACCGTCGGGCTGGACCTGGCCGAGCTGGGTCGCCTCGGCACCGCCCCGGAGCAGGGTGAGGGTGGCATGGGGGACTTCGCCGCCTTCGCCGAGGTGGCCTCCCGCTACGCGCTCGCGAGGCAGCAGGCGGAGGGCTATCCGCTCACCGGGCTGGCCACGGCACAGCGCACGGCGTGCATGACCGGGGCCTGGGCGGCGACGATCGTGGTGGGCCGGGGCGCGGTCCTGCAGCTCTCCCCGGGCGACCTGGACGAGGCGGTGGCCGAGATGCTCGCACCGCGGAGCCTGATCGCCGCGGACGTCAACGGCGGCGGCATCCCCTCCGGGTTCGCCCGGGTCGAGGCGTTCCGCGACGGTTTCTCCGCCGGTGAGATCACGCCGTGCCTGGAGAAGTACCGGTAGCACGTCGTCCGGGAGCGAACCCGGCGGCCACCTGCGTCGGCGGGCCCACCCCGGCCGAGTCGTCGATCGGGGCGGGCCCGTCCGGCTACAGCTTCACGCTGGCGTACGGCTTGCCGTCGGTGGTCTCCACCCGGACGCTGTCGACCTGGGCCGGGTCGATCAGGGCGCTGCCGTCGAGCGTGGTGCCGTCGGCCGCCCCCTTCTCGGACACCAGCCAACTGCCGGCCAGCACGGTGCTGCCGTCCTTGCCGACGACGAGCAGGTGGCAGCGCGCCCCCTGGGGGACCCCGGAGACAGCGGCGTTGATCCGCACCCAGCCCGGCGCCGGCGTCATGGCGACGGTCAGCCGGGCACCGGTGCCCGGGTCGGACGCGCTGGCGTACCGGATCGCCGGGTCGGCAGAGGACACCGAGGCGGACGGTCCGGGCTGAGCCTCGATGTCCGGGGCCTCGCCGGTCGTGCGGCCGAGAACGACGCCGCCGGAGACGGCGGCGGCGAGGACCACTGCCGCGGCAGCGCTCAGCACCACGCCACGGCGTTGGCGACGGCCCGACGATTCACCTCGGACCTGCCGCAGGGTGCGTTGCAACAGCAGGTCCCCGCCCTCCGGCGGGCCGTCGAGCAGCATCGCGTCCGGCACTGCCTGGAGCGCCGTCGTCCATTCCCGCAGCGACTCGACCTCTGTCCGGCAATCCGCGCAGCCCGCAAGGTGTTCCTCTACCTGCCGGACCTGCTCATCGTCGAGCGCGCCCATCAGGTAGCCACCGATGTCCGTGTGGTCACTGGCTGGCATCGAGCTGTCGGATTTCATGAGGCAGACCGTTCCACCCCGGCGGGGCGTCCAGCGACGTCGCGCAGTGCCCGGAGTGCGTAGTAGGAGCGTGACTTGACCGTGCCCGGCGGGATACCCAGCGCCTTCGCGGCTTCCGCGACTGTACTCCCGAGTAGGTATACCTGTTCAAGCACCTCACGGTGCTCGCGCGAGAGGCGGTTGAGGGAGTCCATCACCACCATCGAGGTGACCACCTGGTCGGCGTGGTCCCGCTCGATCGCGACCTCCGTGGGACTCTCCGCGACCTCCGTCGGCCGCGCCCTGCGGGCGCGCACCGTGTCAGTGACGATGTTGCGTACCACGGTCAGCAGCCACCCCCGTACGGAGCCCTTGCCGTTGACGAGGCTGTCCGGGTGACGCCACGCTCGTACCAGCGCCTCCTGGACCACGTCCTCCGCGGCCGCGCGGTCCCGGGTCAGCTGCGTCGCGTACGCGAGCATCGCGCGTCCGTGCTCCTCGTACAGGGATCGGACCAAGGCCTCGTCTGCTACTGCCTGACGACGAACGGGCCTCAACCCCGCCATACGTACCACCCTCTGTTGGCCCCACGACGCCGGCTCCCACCGGTGCCCACGGGTCACCAGGATGCCTGTCGCGTTCCCGTTTACGGGAGATCGCTGACGAATGTGTATTTCTGCTCACGTCGTTGCGCCGTCAAATACCTTGGCCGCCCGGCGCGGCGGCCTTCGCGCCGTCCGGGGCCACCACGAACCAGAGCCCGTCGGCGCCCTGCCCGGAGATCTGCCCGGGCACCTTGTCGTCGGCGTAGCGGTAGACCGGCCACCCGCCCACGGTCACCTGCTGGGTGCCGTCGGGACGGGCCATCGCGCCGAGCTTGGCGGGGTCGAGGTTCTCGAACTTGATTTTTTCGCTGACCAGCACCGGCAGCCACTCCATGAGGCAGCCTTCCGTGCAGTTCGACTGGGACGGCGAAGAGCTGTCCCTGTCGAACCGGTAGAGGGTGAAACCCTGCCCGTCGAGCACGATCGGGCCGAGTTCCGGGTTGTCTCCGAGCTGCACCGACGCCGGCCAGTAACCGTTGTCGGGGCTGCGCCGCCCCAGAACGTTCTGCGGACCGCGCCCCTCCGGCTGCTGCGCTGCTCCGGACTCCGGCTGCTGCGTGCTGGTGCCCGAGTCCCGCTGGGGCATGGCGACCGGATCGGTCACCGTGGTCGTGCACGCGCTCGCGAGCGCCACGGACAGTGCCAGGGAGCCGAGCAGCGTACGGGGAATGATTGCCTTCATCGCCACACCAATCGATCGACTTTGGACAGGAGAGGCCGGTCAGCCGCGACCCGGGACGAGCCGACCGCGCGGCGTCGGACGATCGAGGCGCAGCCCGAGCACTCCGACATCGAGAGACCCATCGGCGTCGGCCTCGAACCGCCAGGCGGCGTTCGGCGCGTCGCCGACGACCAGTACCGCTGCCGTCCCGTCCGACACCGCCGCCAGCGCGCCGAGGCGTTCCAGCTCAGCCGGCGGGATCGGGGTGGTGACCACCACGAGGTGGTCGCGCAGCGTCTCCGACTGGTGAGCAGCACCGTTGCCGGCCGGCACCAGGACGTTCCGCGCGTCGGTGACGACCCGGACCCGCTCCGGAACCGACCACGGGGGAGACGCCGTGCCGACGAGGCTGATCGTCACGGACGCCGCTGCGGGATGGCGGCCGATCTCGTCGAGGAAGGCGCCCGCGACGCGCATCGAGGCTGCGGGGTCCCCGGTGAGCGCGACGATGCCCGGCGCACGTCCCAGGTTGACGACGGCCAGCTCGCCCCCGACCGTTCCGACGGTGGCCAGCAGCGGAAGACCAGCGGTGTCGTCCGGGTTCTGGTCGAGCTGCCAGCTCGGCGCCTCCCAGATCGCACCCTGCTGCCGCGCCTGCCACGGAGGTGGGGCCTCCGGCAGCGCCGGCGCCAGTCGCAGCGAGACCCGGTCCGGGCCGAGCAGCGCCGCGTACACCTGGGCCTGGCCGGCCTGCGTGGCGAGTTGCCGCAACGCGCGGTCCAGGACCGCCCGGGAGCCCGGCGCCGGCGCCGGGCGGGCGGACCCGGCCGTGCGACGGCGCTGTCCCAGCAGGATCGGCACCAGTACGACGACGGCCAGCACCAGCAGCGCGCCCACGATGAGCAGCGCCGCGGTGACCGGTCGGAGACCGAGGATCAGGGTTTCGCCGTCGTCCACCTGCGCGGCCGGCTGCGCTGTTCCCGGCGCGGCCGGCTGCGGCTGACCGCCCCCGGGCGGCGCACCCGGCTGCTGGCCGGCGGGCTGCTGGCCCCCTGTCGGCGTGACCGTCGGCGGCGTGCCGATCCGGATCTCGCCGGAGACCGCGCCCTCGGGAAGGATGAAGACCCAGCCGGCCATGATCGGCTGCCCCGGATCGGTCAACGCGAGACCGTCCGGCTGTGTCCGCCCCTTGTTGAGCTCGAAGAGTTCCGGCGCGCGCCGGGCTTCGCCAAGCACCCGGTCGGCGACCCCGGCCAGGGTCAGGTCGCTCTCCGTGCCGGGTTCGCCCGGCACCACCCAGTACGGCACCGAGGGCTCCACCGCGCTCGCCGTGCCCGGAGACAGCGGCAGCAGCAGGAGAACCAACGCGGCACCGGTGGCGAGCAACCGGCCCTTCGCCAGCCGGGACGACCGGCGTAACGCGGCACGGAACAGCGTACGCATGAATACCTCACTCATCGGACGGGTGCCGGGCGGCCGGCTCATCGGCGGTCTGGCCGGCGGCGTCGCGCAGGGCGCTCGCGAGGAGTCGCATCGCGCGCGGCCCGGCGGGATTGAGCAGCACGTCGAGGTCGGTCGGCAGCAGCCGCAGCAGCTCGTACAGGTCGACCTGCCGCCATCCCGGCACGTCGATCCGAACCTGGTCGGCGGCGCCGGTGACGACCACCACGCAGGGAACGCCGTCCGGGGCGGATGCCACGATCGGGTCACCTGTCTCGTCGAGCGCCAATTCGACGACGCTGTCCCGCAAGGCCAGTAGGACCAGGTCGATGTCGGCTCGGCCGGCCGCGACCAACTTCGCCGCCGCGTCCACCGCGCTCGTGGGCGAGTCCGCGTTCCGGGGGCGGTAGAGCGGGTTGGGTTCGAAGTGCCCCAGGGCCCCGTCGTCGTCGACCAGCCACCCACCGACGATCGTCTCCACCGGGGGCGCCTCCCCCGCGTCCGGATCCTGGTCGCCGGGCCCGTCCCATTCGCTGTCCAGCAGCAGCATCCAGTTGCGCTGGCTGGTGGACTCGTTGCGCTCGTTCATCGGCCGCCCCCTCGTCAGTTCGGCTTGATACGGATGAACTCGCCGCCGTTCTCGACGGCCAGTGTGGCGATGGTGCGACCGGGGTCGGTCAGCAGTCCGTCTTCGTCCACGCCCCGGGTCGCCTGCACGATTTCGGTCGCCGCGAAGACCGGCCGCTTGCTACCGAGGTCGCGCATCGTGTTGGCGAAGTCCTGGCCGGCGCTGCCGGCGGGGTTGCCGAAGTTGCAGGAGATCAGTGCGATCGAACTCTTGGGGTTCGCGCCCGCGGCCGATGTGAAGACGTCGTCGTAGTGCACGACCTTGGCGAACTGAGTGCCTGGTACGTGCACCACCTTCCCGTTCTTCAGGGTCACGGCGGCGCTCTCCGGGCTGCCGTGGGCGATGACAGCGATCGGGTCGCTCCTCAAGTTGCTCCACGGTGCGGGCAGGTAGCGATTGTTCTGGAAGGTGGCATCCCGCCCCGGCAGGCTCCGGATCACCTTGAGACCGGCTATGTCCGCCTTGCCGCCTACGTTCTTGCCGAAGGCGACGTTGGCGTCCATCTTGGCCCAGTCCGTGAGGTTCTCCGCGTCCCCCGCCCGGCTCGGGAAGAGGACGCCAACCTGCTTGCCCGTGCTGTCGTGCAGCGGGGTGGACTGGACGTCCGAGGCATGAAAGGTCTTGAGGCGGCCCTTGTCGGTCTGGCCGAGGATGAGGGTCGGATCCTTGTCGCGCTTCTTGTTCGCAATTTTGAGGTCGCGATCGAAGCGGATGTCGTCGATCTTCTGGCCGATCGAGGAGAACGTCCCCTTGATGACCTTGCCGATGCCGACCGTGGTGACCGCGGCGTCGATTCCGGCCCCTGGCTTGCCAGCGTTGTCCACGCTGCGGGTGCCGCTTCCGCCGCCGAGGCTCTTGGTGCTGTTCTTGACGCCGTCGGCGACGGTACCGGGGAGTGCCTTACCGCCCTTGACTGCGAACTTCATGAGTCGCGCGGCGATTCGGCCGCCGGGGATCAGACCGAGGGCCATGCCGCCGGCGGCCAGTCCGATCTCGGCCGGGTCTCCGCCGAGTACCGCTCCGGCGAGGTCGATCGCGCCGGAGAGCAGGCCGATCGCTTCGCCGAGTGGCGGGAAGATGAACGATGCGATCACGGAGAGCACGTCGAGGACGGTCGTGATCCATTCGATCACGGTGCTGCGCAGGAACTCGACGAACGCGTGGAACGCTTCGGCGATCTTCTCCCAGAGCGACCGCTGCGGGGCGTCTTTCGCCAGGTGCCGGAGCGTCTCGGCCGCCGAGCGGGCGGCTTGGTCGCGGAGCGCGGTCGCCTGACCGAGTAGGGCCATGGCCTGGTCCAGGGCCTGCCGGGCGTCGTCGGCCCGGCGCTGGGCTGCGGCGACCTCGTCGTCGGCCTTGTCCTTCGCGTCCTTCGCAGCGTCCGCGTCGCCGCTGAGCGCGGTGAGCGCCGCTTGCGCCGACGACACCGCCGCCTGCGCCGCTCCCTGGTCGCCGGAGGCCTGCTGGGCCTGGTCCAGGGCGCGCAGCGACATCGTCTGCGCCTCTTCGAGGGAGGGAAGGTAGCTCAGGTACGCGTCGGCTGCGGCGGCGTAGGAGTGGGCCATCTGGTCCAGCCGGGGTGGCAGCTTGCCGATCAGGTCCCGGAAGGCCTCCATCGCCTTGCCCTGCCCGACGTCGATCTGGCCGCCGCCGGCGAGCAGGTCGTGGGCTTCCTGGGTTGTCCTGGCCAACTCCTGGTAGGCACGCGTGATCTCCTCAAAGGACTCTGGATCACCAGGCACCGGATCGGCGTCGAGCTGCAACACCGACCACTCGGCGTCACCCGGACGCGTCATGACCAACCTCCCCTATCGCACCGTCTCGGCATCCCGCAGGCAACCAACCGGCGCCAGGAGCCGACCTGCACACGTAGGCGACGGAAGATCGGTTCAGGTGTTGAACCGCTCCGCCTGGCCGTCCGTGTACGGCGCGGAGTTGCTGTGACAGCCCCCGAAGGGAATCGGAGATGAGCGAGCGAACCGGCAGGCTCGGCGCGGCGGTGCGGGCATGAGCGTGATCGACGTACCCGGTGCCGAACTGGAGCGGGTGCACGACCTGCTGCAGCGCACCAAGGATCTGATGGACAGCGCGCCGATCAGGTCCATGGGCCATGTGGTCGACACGCTCGGGCAGCGTGACCTGCAGAAGGCGGCCCACGAATTCGAGAAGCGATGGGGTGACGGTCGCCACGTCGTGGCGAAGGACCTCGAAGGGGTACGCGACGCTGCGAAGGCGGTGGCGGACGCGTTCCGGGAGACGGACGAGCAGACCATCAACGCACTCACGAACCCGGACAGCGGGGCGGCAAGTTGACCAGCGGTGAAGGAGTCAGTTCAGTGACCGGCGCGACGACCACCGTCTCGACCCCGACCGGTTTCCGGCTGCGCACGCCGGAGGACTGGGTGGACTACCCGGTCGCCGACGAGGCGAGCGAGAACCGGATGGCGAACGACGTGTGGACGAGGGCCCGCGAGGGCGGCTTCACCGAGGAGCAGGCGGGGCAGTACGCCGAGCAGCTGCGCCGGTCGGTGCGCGAGGCCCGCCGCGCCGGCGCGGTGCACGCCGCCGGCGTCTTCCAGTTGTACGAGAACGGCCCGCTCACCGCCTCCCTGCTGGTCTCGGTGGTCACCCCACCGGCGACCGGTGACATCCTCGGCGCGCTGACCGCGGTCGGGCAACCGGCTCACGCCGACGGGACCTGGCGCCGGGTGAGCACGGCGCAGATCCCCGCGATCGGCACGGTCGGCCGGGTGCACGGCATCCAGAACGTGACCCAGGACGGGGCAACCATGCGTTGCGCCGTGATGCACACCGTCGTACCGCTCCCGGGTACCGCGAACGTCCTGGTGGTCACCGGGTCGAGCCCGAACCTGGCGGAGGCGGAGG
Organism: Micromonospora acroterricola; assembly: GCF_003172955.1. GTDB lineage: Bacteria > Actinomycetota > Actinomycetes > Mycobacteriales > Micromonosporaceae > Micromonospora > Micromonospora acroterricola. The sequence goes on from NZ_QGKR01000144.1 coordinate 10,633, forward strand.
AGCTCTTCGAGCTCTTCGCCACGATCATCGGGACACTTGAGCTCACCTGGGAGGGTGATGGCCCGGCGCTCACGCCGCCGGCGGCCTCCCCGCAGGGAGTCGGCAGCTAGGGGGTAGCTGTCGACGTCGCGTCGGGGGGACACCGGGGGCGGTGTCCCCCCGACTTGTTCCACCTGCCAGCTCCCGGTGCCGCCGGCATGTCACCCGCACGGGCGTGACATGCCGGCGACCAGCAGGCTCGTCAGTTTCTCAACCGCCATGTCCGCCCGTCCGGCTGGCGCAAGGTACGGAACGACACGATCGCGATCAGGCCGCCCCGTACGTCCGCGACAGCAGCGTCCGCAGCGCGGCGGGTTCGGTCCGGGGCACCTGAACCAGGTGCGTCCTGCCGTCGCCGAAGTGGGCGAGCACCCGGCCCGGCCGTCCGCCGCTGAGCTGGCCACGGGAGAGCTTGGCGCCGATCAGTTCCCCGTCGCCGAGGCCCTGCGGGCTGAGCAGCGCGCCCTGCCGGTTGCGCCGGGCGTCGACGTGCCAGCCGCCGAAGCCGCCGGAGAGGCCGTCGATGGCACCCGCCATGATCAGGCCGAGACCCTTCTCCGTCCCGGCCCGCGCGATCTCCCCCAGGTCGCTGCCGGCGTCGCACTTGAGCAGCTGCTCGGCGTCGTCCAGGACGACCACGGCCGGTCCGGTCCGCCCGTCCAGGGCCGCCGCGAGTCCCGCGGAGGTGAAGTTCTCGCTGGTCACGAGGTCGAGGACCCCGGGCAGGCCGGCCAGTTCCCGCAGCGGCGACCGGCGGGGGGCCGCGATCACCACGGGTGTCCCCTTCTCCAGCAGGCCGGCGACCATCGTCAGCAGCGTTGTGCTCCGACCCGAGCGCGGTGGTCCGGCCAGGATGAAGGTGGGAATGTTCTCCAGGTCCGGGCCGATCGCCGTGAGCTCGTCGCCGCCCACCCCGACCATCGTCCAGAGTGGCTGGGCCGGCCGCGCCAGCGTCCAAGCCTCCGCCAGGGTCAGCTCGTCCGGCAGCACGTCGATCCGGAACGGGCGGGCGGCGTCGGCGAGATCGGCGTCCCGGAGCCGGACCGCTTCGGCGATCTCGGCGAGCGCCCGCGCCTGACCCTGACCGGAGCTGTCGTCGGCGAGCAGTGCGATCTGCGCCTCCGCGCTGTCGACCGCCCGGATCGCCCGGCCCGCCTCGATCTCGTCGGGCAGCTGCCGGTAGTTGATGCCGACCATGCTGTAGTCGCTGCGCTCGGTCAGTCGGAGCACCAACTTGTCGTCCGTGGTGGACGAGATCCGGGTGGAGAACATGCTCCGGTCGCCGGCCAGCACCACGTGGATCCCGGCCCCGGCGCCCTCCCGCAGCAGCGTCAGGAGAGCCGCCATGATGGTGCCGTTGTCGTAGTCGGCGAAGGTCTTGTCGAAGACCTCGAACCGGTCGAGCAGCAGCAGAATGTGGGGCGGACGGTCCGCCTCGGCCGCGCCGGCGCGGTATTCCACGAGGCTCGCAGAGCCGGTGGAGGCGAGCAGCTGCTGCCGCCGTCCCAACTCGCCGACGAGGCGGGCGAGTAGTCGGCCGAGCCGTTCGGCTTCCGTACGCTGCACCACCGCACCGCAGTGCGGCAGGTCGCTGAGGGCGAGCAGGGCCCCGTTGCCGCAGTCGATGCCGTAGAGGTGGACGTCCGCCGCCGAGTGCGTACGGGCCACCGTCCCGGCGATCGTCCGCAGCGTCTGCGACCGGCCGCTGCGCGACGAACCGATGACGTGCAGGTGCCCCAGCGTCCCCAGGTCCAGCTCGAGCGGCACCTGATCCTGCTGCGCCGGAAGATCCACCAGGCCGTAGGCCACCGAGGGCAGGTGGTAGCCGCTGCCGCGGGCGGCGGGAAGCGCGTCCACGGTCAAGGCGTTCGGCAACGCCGGCAGCCACGGACTGTGCTGCGGCGGGAGGGCCAGCTGCACGCTGGCGCCCCGGATCGCCTCGACCAGCACGGCGAGGTCGGTCAGCTCGGCGGACGGCTCAGCCTTGACGCCCGGCCGGGTCGGCGCCGACCGCCCCAGGTCCGGCCAGGAGAGCGGTGCCAGCCACGGAACCTGCCGGGTGGTGGTGCGAACTCCCGGACGGAACCCGCCGACCCGTCCGGCCTGGAACGGCACCAGCGACGACTGCGCCAGACGTACGAAGGCACGGCCGGGCGTCGACTTGGAGATCGAGGCCGCGTCCGGAGCGTTCAGCACGTCCTGACTCTCGCTGCTGTCGGTCACCCGCAGCGCGATTCGCAGGTTGGTGTTCGCCCGGATCTCGGGCGACACCACACCGCCCGGACGCTGGGTGGCCAGCACCAGGTGGATACCGAGTGACCGACCCCGCTGAGCGATGTTGACCAGACCCGCCACGAAGTCCGGGAGGTCGCGGATCATCGAAGCGAACTCGTCGATCACGATCAGCAGCCGCGGCATCGGGGTCCGGGTCGGCTCGCGGCGCAGCAGGTCGACGTAGTCGTCGATGTCCTTCGCCCCCGCCTCGGCGAGGATGTGTTCCCGCCGCCGCAGCTCGGCGGAGAGGGAGGTCAGCGCCCGGCTCACCAGGTGGGTGTCGAGGTCGGTGACCATGCCGACGGTGTGTGGCAGCAGGACGCAGTCCTTGAACGCGCTACCGCCCTTGTAGTCGACCAGGACGAAGGTCATGGCGTCCGGTCGGTTGGCGACGGCGAGCGAGGCGACCAGGGTCTGCAACAGCTCGGACTTGCCGGATCCGGTGGTGCCGGCCACCAGGGCGTGCGGCCCGTCCCGCTTGAGGTCCAGGGCGAACGGCCCGTCCAGCGAGACGCCGAGCACGGCCTCGGTGGTCCGGCCCCCGGTGGTCCACCGCGCCGCCACCGCGTCGGGTTCCGGCGGCTCCATGCCCAGTACGTCGAGCAGCCGGCTCGCGTCCGGCAGGGCGGCCCCGTCGTCCGCGCCACCGGTGTCGCGCAGCGGGGCCAGTGCGCGGGCAACGGTGCGCAGCCAGTCCAGTGAGACCAGGTCCGGGTGGACCCCGGGAACCGGGGCGGCGAGCGTCCGGGTGACCAGCAGCGTTCCGTCGGCCTGCTCGGCGACGACGGCCTGGCACTCCTCCGGCAGCAGCTTCTCCTCGGCGTCGATGCAGATCGCGTGCACCCCGACCGACGGCCCCTCCCGCAGGATCTGCGTCACGCCGGGCAGGGAACGCAGCCGGCGTGCCCCGTCCAGCACCACGAGGATGTCGCGGAACGCGCCGTCGGTCCGCTCGGCGGAGCGGGCCGAGATGACGGCGATCAGCTCGGCGACCCGCCGGGCCACGGTCTGGGTGTCGGCACCGACGGTGGCGAGGGTGTCCTGGCCGTCGCGCGGTGTCGCGTGCGGCAGCCAGCCGGCCCACGACCAGCCCTCCTCGTCGCCGGCGCCGGCGAGAAGATAGATCTGCAGGTCCTCTGGGCTGTGCAGGGTCGCCGCCTGCGCCACCATCCACCGGGCCGTGGCGCGGGCGACCGCACCGCCGGCGATGCCGACCACGCCGTGTTGGCGCACCGGCACCGTCGCCGGCACGTCGAGCGCGCTCCACCGGATCTCCCGGCGGTGCTCGTCCTGGCTCGCATCCCGGAGCACCACCTCGGACGGGAGGTCGGCACTGCCGGCTCGCAACTCAAGGAAGTCGGGGTCGGTGCGGCGCCGTTCCCACAGCCGACGCTGCGGCCCCACGGCGATCAGGCGCACCGCCGCCGGGTCGGGGAAGTTGTCCCGCCGGGCCAGCCGCTCGGCCGTCAGTGCCTCCTGTGCCTCGGCGGTGATCCGCTTCTTCTTCGCCTCGTACTCGGCGAGTCGGGTGCGGTAGGTGACCTTCCCCTGGCGGCGGGCACCGACCTGACTGGCGATCAACGCCAGCGGTGAGAGGGCGGCGAAGAGCAGGGTCAGCGGATTCCGCGTGACGAGGTACGCAGCCCCGGACACGACCAGCGGGGCCAACACGGTGATCAGGGCGATCGGTCGCCGGTCGGGCGGCGACGGTGGCCCTGGAAGGGAGAACTGGGTGGTCCGGGCTGCGGGGAGCAACCGCGGCGGGCGGTTGTAGTCCAGGCCGGTGCGGTCCTCGGAGATCTGCAGTGCGGCCTCCGCCCGGACCGGGCGGCGTAGTTCCAGCATGGATGAACCCACGGCAAGCTGCGCACCGGGAGCCCACACCTTGTCGCCTTCGAGTTCGACGCGGTCGAGCAGCAGCCCGGGCTGGGCCGGGCGCAGACGGCACTCGCCGTCCGGGGTGACTCGGATCCAGGCCATCACGGCGGCGAGGGAGGGATCAGTGAGGCGGACGCGGCTGGTGCTCGCGGCACCGATCGAGTGCTCGCCGATGTCGAAGTGGTGGACGCTGCCGGCGTCGGTTCCGCTGACCACCCGTACCTCCAGCAGGCCGGGCGGTTGCGGGGGAGCCTCGAGTACGGGGCGGTCCAGGCCGAGCAGCGCGCCTTGGCGCAGGGGTGCCTCGGCGAGGGTGAGCCGGGGGTCCAGCGGCGCTCCGGCGACGAAGATCGTCGGGGGCGTGTCACCGGGCTCCGCGCGACGCGCGGCCAGCGCCTCGGCGAGTTCCCCGACGGTGTTCTCGGGGCTCGCCTCGACCTGGTAGTCGGTGACGACGGTGGACGGATCCGCAACGGTGAGCAACAGGCGCACGTGGTTCTCCTGGTCGGATGGTCCGTCGGAACAAACGGTCGGGGCCGCGTGGTGATCTGCTCACCACGCGGCCCCGAGACCGTCCGGTCGTCAGCGGCCGAGGCTGCTGGCGGTCTGCGTGTCGGTGTCCGAGAAGGCGTCGCTGACCTGCGTGAGGTACTGGCTGATGCCCTCCATGCCGTGCAGGGTCTGGTCCACGCTGCCCTTGTACTCCTCGAAGTACGGGCCGAACTGCTGCTGGGCTCCCGGAGTGTTGTAGCCGCCCTGGATCAGGGTGTCGATCTTGCTCTTGGCCTGGGTCATCCCGTCGAGCAGCGTCTGCATGTTCTGCTTCAGCCAGCTCGCCGACTCCTGGATGTCCTCGCTGACGATGTGGTAGGTAGCCACGTTTCCGCTCCCTTGTCTCTTCGGGTCTCTCCGGCTCGTCAGGCGGTCTCTCGTGGACCGTCTTTCGCCGATGCCGCCACCCACACGGACGGCGCCCCGAAACGGTTCAGCACAAAGTTCGGCTTCGTGACCGGAGGCTCTTCCCGCCGCCGCGGTGAACCACTTCGCCAATCGAGTCGTGTGGGTGCCGGACCGCGCGTACGGGCACGGTTCTTCCCCGAACACGAGGTAGAGCACACATGTTGTTGCGCAGCCGGATCGCGCGGACCGCGATCGCACTGACCAGCCTGGCGGCCCTGGCCGCGTGTGGTGAGAAGGAAGCCGGATCCGCGGCGCCGGCCGCCGCCCCGGCGGTCGACCAGCCGAGCCCCACCGTCTCGGCCGCCGCGACCCCGGAACAGAACCCCGAGGTGGTCGAGGCTCCGGTGACCCCGCTGCCGAAACCCACGGTGGCGAAGACCCAACGTCGCGTGCAGATCTACAGCGGGCCGTCGAACGTCTCGCTCTCGCCCGCGCCGGACCAGGGGCGGGGCAGCAACATCGTGCAGTTGAACGGGACCGCGTCCGCCGACATCGGCACGTACGCCGCCGACGGAAAGGGCATGACGCTCTACCGGTTCGACAAGGACACGGCCAAGCCGTCGAAGTCCAACTGCAACGGTGACTGCGCCGAGACCTGGCCCCCGCTGCTCATCAGGTCGCCCGGCCAGATCTACCCGAGCGGGATCAACCCGCAGCTGGTCGGTTACGTCGAGCGGGCCGACGGCACCTGCCAGGTGACCATCGCCGGCTGGCCGGTCTACCTGTTCTCGAAGGACACCAGGCCGGGCGACATCAAGGGCCAGGGCGTCGGTGGCACCTGGTTCGCGATCAATCCGACCGGGGGCAGGACCAAGCCCCTGCCCGAGGTGGTCGACATGCCCACCACCGCCGCCGCTCGCTGAACCCGGAGGAGACGACGATGACCAAGCCGTACGGGGGCTTCGGAGCCGACGACAACGGCGCACCCCCGCCCGCACCCCGCTGGGCACCGGCTCCGCCGCCGCAGTGGGGACCGGCCTCGACGGTCCCGGGCGCAGGCGCCGAGCGCCGGCGGCGAATCTCCCCGAAGCTCGTGGCGGGCGTGGCCGGCCCGGTCGTGGCCCTGGTCGCGCTGGTGGCCGTACTCGGCCTGGTGTGGCCCGGTTTCCTCAACCGGAAGGTCTTCGACACGGCGGCGCTGCAGCAGGGGGTGCTGACGGTGTTGCGCGACGACTACCAGCTCGACGCGAACAACGTCGCCTGCCCGACGGGGCAGTCGGTCACGGTGGACAATCGCTTCTCCTGCTCCGCCCAGGTTGCCGGGGTGTCGAAAACGATCAGCGTCACGGTGAAGTCGTCCGACGGCCGGTTCGAGGTCGGCCGCCCGCAGTGAGGCCACGGCAGGGCGTACGCCGGGCCGCCGGGTACGACCTGCTCGGGTGCCGACGGCCGGGCCGCCAGCGCGAGGGGCCGGAGCGGCCCGTCGCCCTGGCGGCGGTCAGCCTTCCCGGCAGGCCTGCCCGCTGTTGAGGCAGGCCACGACCCTTCCCATCAGCGGCTCCGGCATCAGGTTGACGACGAACGCATGGTCGGTCAGAGGGCTGTTGCGCTGACCGTCGAAGGCATCGATCTGGAACCGGACGCCCGGCGGGATGTCGTACGAGAGGGTCACCCGCAGCCGCGGCACCGGGAACGTGCCGTGGGGGCAGTCGCCGTTCCTGGAGGGGAATACCAGGTGGCTGCGGTGACTCTGGCTGTCCGTCCGCCGGCCGTCCCAGCAACTCGGGAAGTCGTAGACCCGCAGCACCCGGTCGCCTCCCGGGCAGACGGGATACGCCGTGGTACGGCGTTCCGGCGTGCTGGAGCAGGTCCACGTCGCTGCCGCGTTCGCATCGCCGTTGGTGACGGCGACGGCATCCCCGACCGTGCCGGCGAGCTGCTGCGGCATCGCCACCACGTTTCCCTTCGGGTTGCCGAAGTAGGTGAGTGTCAGCTCCACCGGCACCTGGATCTCACCGTCGTGGCCGGTGTGGCCCGTTGCCCCGCCGGCCCCGACTGTGCGAAGCACCGGCCAGAAGTAGGTCGACCGGTCACCGTTCTGGCAGGTGGTCGCCGCGCGTGCGAGGGTGCGAGGGGTCGAGTTGACGGCAGTGGAGACGTTGCCGACGTAGTCGTGCACGTGATGCGCCTGGCCGGGATATCCGGGCGCCATCACGATGTTGGCGGTGTTGCGGTGGCCGATCTCATTACGGCCGCAGTCCCAGGTGAAGGTGCCGCTGGCCGCGCCGGGCACCGTCGCGGGAGCGGTGGGGACGGACGGCACGGTCCTGATGTCGACAAAGTCGGGGCCGAGGTGGTTGGCCACGGGCTTCGGCTTGCTCTCACCGTCGACATCGACCTGCTGCGCCACGACGAAGCCGAGCGCGACAAGCAGCAGTTCCAGCGCCAGTGTCACGGCAACGGCCCGGCGCCGGGCCATCGCGGTCCCGCTCATGGCCCGAACGCCATGCACCTGATGCACCCACTCCGGTCGCCACACCCTGTCGAGCCTAGGACGGGCGGTGCCGGGCGTTCTGCCGACCGGCGTGGGTGTGATCTGACCCGACGGTCCGGCGTGGGCGGTGTGGTCCAACCCGCCCCGGTCGCTGCTGCGGTCAGTGCGAGCCGACGCCCTTGAGCAGCGCCTCCACGACGCGGTCGGCGGCCTCGGGCGGTTCGAGGTCGGTGAACCGGTGAGCGGCGGTGGCGACCACCTGGTCGAGCAGCGCACGGATCCACTCGACCGGCAGGTCATCCCGGAACAACCCGTCGCTCACGGCTCGCTCGACGAACCGGTTGAGCCGCCCGCTCTGCTCCTGCGCCCGCGCGTACGCGGTCGGCTCGCTGCGCATCATCCGGTGCATGTCGACCGGCCACTGCCGGCTGACGGGAACGATGCCCTCCACGTAGCGGTGCAGTGCCACCGGTACCGGTGCCTCGTCGAGCCGTGCCTGCTCGAACACGCGGTCGACGGCGTCGAGCTTGGCCGTGAAGACGGCGCTGAGCAGCGCTTCCCGGGTGGCGAATCGGCGGTAGAGCGTGCGTCGGTCCACCCCGGCCGTGGACGCGATGGTGCTCATGCTGGTCGCCGGATCCTCGGCGAGCAGGCGAGCACCTGTCTTCAGGACCAGGTCGAGATTGCGTGCCGCATCAGCTCTCATGACGCTCACAGGTTACACCTGTGCGGCAGCTCACTTAGCTATCGCCACACTGGAGGGGCATGATGCTTAGTAAGCGCTACATATATGTGGCACTACTGAAGCGAAGGGCCTCGGGCGTCGTGCGGCGCCACCGAGGGGCCGAGAAAGGAAATCATGTCGAAGACGTGGCTCATCACCGGCAGCTCCGTGGGCCTCGGCCGCCACCTCGTCGAGGTGGCGTTGGCCGCCGGCGACAACGTGGTGGCGACCTCCCGGACCCCGGAGCAGCTCGCCGACCTGGCCCAGCGTCACGGCGACCGCCTGCTCGCCGTGGGACTGGACGTCACCGACCCGGCGGACAGCCGGGCCGTCGTGAACAGCGCCGTCGAGCGCTTCGGCAGCCTCGACGTCGTCGTCAACAACGCCGGCTACGCCACGACGGCCTCCGCCGAGGACTTCCCGGAGGACGAGTTCCGCCGTCAGGTCGAGACCAACCTGTTCGGTGTCATCAACGTGACCAGGGCCGCCCTGCCGGTCATGCGGCGTCAGCGCTCCGGTCACCTCATCCAGATCTCCTCGATCGGGGGCCGGGTGGGTGGCACGGCCGGCCTGAGCGCCTACCAGACCGCCAAGTACGGCGTCGAGGGCTACTCGGCGGTCGTCGCCAGCGAGGTGGCACCGCTGGGGATCACGGTGACGATCGTCGAGCCCGGCGGGCTCCGGACGAACTGGGCCGGCGGTGCGGCCGAGCCCGCGGCACCGGTCCGAGAGGAGTACGACGAGACCGTCGGCGCCCGGCTGCGGATGCTCGCCGACTACACGGGTAACGAGCCGGGTGACCCGGCCCGGGCCGCCGAGGCCATCGTCGAGATCGCCGCGACCACGGAACCTCCGCTGCGGCTGCTGATCGGCTCCGACGCGCTCCGGATCGCCCTGGACCACTCCAGGAACCAGATCGCCGAGGCGGAGGAGTGGGCAGATCTGACCAGCTCCGTCGACTTCGCCGCGGCTGCGTAACAACCGGCGCGCCACGCCGCGCGGCGGCCGTGCCGCACTCCGAGAGCGCGGGCCGGCGGTGGAGCGGGTAAGAAGCTCCACCGCCGGCTGGACGCCGGCCCCGGTCCGGGGCCCGCCGTCGGCCTGGCCGGGTGTGCCGGTCAGAGATCGCGGTTCGGCGGACTCCGTCACGGTCGCCGCACCCGGCGCGCCGGTCCGCCGCCTGAGCGCAACGAGCCTTGGTGGGCAGGTGTCGGGGTTGGCGGGCTGCAGCTGCTCAACCCCGTCCGTATGACGCTCCCCACAGTTGTGGACCGATCAGTTCCCTACTCTTATGGTTGTCGCATGGGTAGGCCCAGGACATTCGACATCGACGCGGCGGTGGACCGTGCGATGGAGTTGTTCTGGCGTCAGGGATTCGAGGCGACCTCGACGGAGGATCTTGTGGAGGGCCTCGGAATCGCCCGGGGCAGCCTGTACAAGGCGTTCGGATCCAAGGAGCAGCTCTACGCACTGGCGCTTCGCCGTTACTGCCAGCGCCACGCGGTAGGACTGATCGAGGTGTTGGACCGGGCGGAGCAGGTGCGTCCCGCTCTCCGGGCGGTGCTCTCGGAGTTGGTGGACGCCGACCTGGCCGATCCGGAGCTGGGCTGCCTGCTCGTCAACGCGGCCACCGAGCGCTCGGCGCACCCGGACACGGTGCGGCAGGTCTCGCGGACGATGGGTCAGATCGAGTCGGCCCTGGCCGGGGCGTTGGAGCGGGCGCGGGTCCGCGGGGAGATCGCTGCGGACAAGAAACCGCAGGAGCTGGCCCAGTTCCTGACCACGTTCCTGCAGGGTCTGCGGGTGATGGGCAAGGCCCGCGCGGATCGAGCGTTCCTCGACAATGCCGTGGAGGTCGCCCTGGGCGCCCTCGACTGACTTTTTGCTGCCCGAATTAGGAACTGATCAGTCAACAATTGGGAGTGATAGTGGATCTCGAACTGCAGGGCAAGGTCGCCATCGTCACCGGCGCGAGCAAGGGCATCGGTCTGACCACCGTGGCGGCGTTGCTCGACGAGGGCGCGCACGCGGTGGCGAGCAGCCGTACAAGCACGCCAGAGCTCGACGCCCTGGCCGCGCGCGGCGCCACCGTGGTGCTGGCCGACATCACCGACGCGGACACCCCGCAGCGGCTCGTCGACGCCGCGCTGTCGACGTACGGGCGCCTGGATGTGCTGGTCAACAACGTTGGCGCCGGCAGCGCCCGGTCAGGATTCCTCGACGTCGACGACGCCGAGTGGGCGCGAGTGTTCGACGTGACGTTCTTCAGCGCCGTACGCACGAGCAGGGCGGCCCTGCCCGCCCTGCTCGACAACGGCGGGACGATCGTCAACATCAGCAGCATCAATGCCCGGCTGCCGTTCCCGATGGTGGTCGACTACTCCGCTGCCAAGGCGGCAGTGGCCAACCTGACCAAGACCCTGTCGGAGGAGTTCGCGCCGCGCGGTGTGCGGGTCAACGCCGTCTCGCCCGGTCCGGTGCGGACCCCGTTCTGGACCGGGCCTGAAGGTTTCGCGCACGCCGTTGCCGCCGGCGCGGGTGTCACCGCCCAGCAGGCGCTCGACGAGGTCGTGCCGCAGAGCATGGCGATCAGCACCGGCCGGATCACCGAGGCCCGCGAGGTCGCCGACCTGGTGCTGTTTCTTGCCTCCGCCCGCTCCGCCAACACCACCGGCGCCGAGTTCGTCCTCGATGGCGGCCAGGTCAAGACCCTCTGACCACAAATGCTCACCGTGGGCCGGCCGGGTTCTCAGGGACCCGGCCGGCCGTCCGACGGTCAGAGCTGGGCCAGGTCGAACGCGCAGGTGCCGCCGCGGCCGGGGGGCGGCCACGTAGACCGAGTTGCGGGTTGTCCTCGACGTCGTTGACCTTGCCGACCGCCAGGCCCCGGGCGAAGCCGGCGTTGTCGCACGGCCCGCACCAGCCGACGTACGCCATCCCGCCAGAGACCGCCACCGAGGTGGCGGCTCGGCCGACGCCCAGTTGGTTGCTGGCGTGTTCATCGCCGCGATGAAGGAGGGGATGGCACCTCGATGACCGAGGCCGCGACCGCGGTCTCCAAGAAGGGCTCCGGCGGCGCGAAGGTCAAGACGCACCGCGGCGAGTCCCGCTGGCACGTCCCCTCATCCGCAAGCTGGAGGTCCCGGCGAACCTGCGCGCCCTGACGCCGAGATGGCGGGTCAGCGGATGAGGGCGCGGGTGAGGAGGTGCTGCAGGACGTCCTGCTCTTCGGGGGCCAGAGGGGCCAGGGGGGAGTCTTTGGAGAGCAACTCGAGGAGGCGGTCGCGGAGTTCGACGCCCTTGGGGGTCAGGATGAGCTGCTTGGCGCGGCGGTCCTCGGGGTGTGGATGGCGTTCGAGGTAGCCCTGCCCTTCGAGGCGATCGGCGACGAAGGTGATGTTGGAGGGCTCGCAGCTCATCCGTTCGGCGAGTTCGCGCAGGGTCATGGGGTGGGACAGCTCGCGCAGCGCGGTGCCCTGTGAGGCGGTGAGACCGAGGGTGGCCGCCCGGGCCCGAAGGTGGGCTTCGATCTGACTGGCCAGGTCTTTGACGAGCCCGCACAACTGACGGTCGGCTTGGGTCTCGCGCTCGGTGGCCACAGCACGAGTCTACTGCGACTCAAATAGTTGCAGCTAAAGCTATTCAAGCTGTAACTTTCCCAGGTGCCGTCGACCGGCGGCACCTCTTCGAGCGCGAGGTAGGACCAATATGGCCACAACGACCGATTTCGACCGTGTACGGCTGACCAGCGCACCGCGTGTTCGTTCGCTCCAGATGGGTGAACTGAAGATCACCTACGTTCCGGACGGGCTGGCGCTGTGCAAGCCGAGCGGCTGGCTGCCCGCCGCCACCGACGCGGACTGGGCAGGCAACCCCGATCATCTCGACGACGGCGGCTTCCTGCCCGCAGCCGTCGGCGGGCTGCTGGTCGAGCGGGGTGACCGGGCGCTGCTCATCGACACCGGGTTCGGACCCGAGTCCCACCCCGACGACCCGGCCAACCCGATGCTGGGAAGCATCTACGGCGGTGAGCTGCTGAACGGCCTGCGCCAGTTGGGCCGCGAGCCGCGCCAGATCGAGGCCGTCGCCCTCACCCACCTGCACCTCGACCACCTGGGCTGGGCCTGGAGCACCGAGCCTGGCACCGATGCGCCGCCGTTCGCGCACGCCCCCCACTTCGTCGCGGCACCCGAGTGGGAGCGGCGCGACCTGGCCGCCGGGGCCGGGGCGACCGAGGAACGTCTGGCCGCCTTCGCACCGCGCGTCCGTACGGTCGAGGACGGCGAGGAGATCTTCCCCGGCGTGCGGGCCTCGTTCTCGGTCGGACACACCGTCGGCCACATCACGTACACCATCACCGGCGGCGACCGGCGGCTCATCGCGTTCGGCGACGCAATGCACGCGCCGGTCCAGGTCACCTACCCCGAATGGGGCTGCGGCATCGACCACGACCCCGCCGAAGCCGCCGAGTACCGCCGCCGCCTGGTCGAAGAGCTGAGCCGCCCCGACACCATCGGCTACGGCAACCACTTCGCCGACGTGGTCTTCGGACGCGCCGAGCGCCGCCCCGACGGCCGGTTCACCTGGATCCCCGTCGCCTGACCGTCCCACCCGAGCGGCGGAGCCGCTCGCAGTACCCAACAAGTCGTACGAATTGCTCGAGAAACGGAGAACTGTCATGAAGCACATCAAGCTGGGGGACCTGGACGTCTCCCGCATCGGTCTGGGCTTGGTATCGATGTCCTACGCCTACACGGGAGCCGGCACGGACGACGCCGAGTCGATCCGCACCATCCACCGGGCCCTGGAACTGGGCGTCACGTTCCTAGACACCGCCGAGGTCTACGGCCCGTACATCAACGAGGAACTCCTCGGCAAGGCGCTCAACGGCCGCCGGGACCAGGCCGTCGTGGCGACGAAGTTCGGCATGATCTCGCATGCGGGCGGCGGGGCGGGGCAACTCGACAGCAGCCCGGCCAACATCCGCACCGCCGTCGAAGGCTCGCTCAAGCGGCTGGGCACCGACTACATCGACCTGTACTACCAGCACCGAGTCGACCCGAACACGCCCATCGAGGACACCGTCGGGGCGCTGGCCGAACTGGTCACCGAGGGCAAGATCCGCCACATCGGCCTGTCCGAGGCCGGACCGGAGACGATCCGCCGAGCCCACGCCGTGCATCCCATCGCTGCCGTCCAGTCGGAGTACTCCCTCTGGACCCGGCACCCGGAGGCACAGGTGCTGCCCCTGCTGCGCGAGCTGAACATCGGTTTCGTGCCCTACTCGCCCCTGGGACGCGGATTCCTCACCGGGCAGATCCGCTCGACCAGCGGCTTCGACGAGACCGACCTGCGTAAGAACAACCCGCGCTTCACCGGCGAGAACTTCGAGCGCAATCTGCGTCTCGCAGACGAGGTCCAAGCCGTAGCCGCCGAAGCGGGTACCACCCCGGCGCAGATCGCACTGGCCTGGCTGCTGACCCGGGGCGACGACATCGCCCCCATCCCCGGCACCAAGCGCGTGGCACGCGTCGAGGAGAACAGCGCTGCGGACGCCGTGGAACTGACCGCCGAACAGATCGAGAAGCTCGACAACCTTCCTCCCGCTGTCGGCGACACCCACGACGAAGCCGCCATGCGCCTGTTGGAGCGTTGACCCCAGCCCTCGGCTGTGACCGTCGAGCGGTTCGGTGCGCAGCGTGCAGATAGGCCACTGCGCCTGCACGCTGCGCACCACGGAGCCCGGCGGCCTCCAGGACACTTCAGGTGCTGGGAGACGGTTGGCTTGCTGATCTCCAGCGGCTGAGCCAACTTCCCAGAGTGGCCGGCCCGTGGCTCCGGCCGCGCCAGCATGGCGCGTCGGCCTGCGTCGGTCAGAGCGCCAAAGACCGACACTTCGGCAGATCCTTACCAAGCACTTCTCTGGATGGAAGGCGGATTGTTCGTCATGTCAACTGATCTTCGCTGCGCCGTGCTGGACGACTACCAGGGCGTGGCACTCGGTCTGGCGGACTGGTCCCGGGTCCGGGCCACCAGCTTCCGCGAGCACCTCACGAGCACCGACGAGCTCGTGGCCGCCATCCACGACAGCGAAATTGTGGTCGCCATGAGGGAGCGCACGCCGTTCCCTGCCGAGGTGTTCGACCGTCTGCCCCACCTGCGGCTGCTCGTCACCACCGGCATGAGCAACGCCGCCATCGACCTGGAGGCGGCGCGGGCGCACGGCGTCACGGTGTGCGGCACGGGCGGCGGCTGGACCTCGACGGTCGAGCTGACGTGGGCACTGATCCTCGGCCTGGCCCGCCACCTGGTGCCCGAGGCGACCGCGCTGCGCACCGACGGTCCCTGGCAGCACACCCTCGGCGCCGACCTGCACGGACGCACCCTCGGGCTGCTCGGCCTGGGCAGGATCGGGTCGCAGGTGGCGGCGGTCGGGCGGGCGTTCGGCATGGACGTGCTGGCCTGGAGCCAGAACCTGACGCGCGAGCGGGCCGAGGAGGCCGGCGCGCGGCTGGCCCCCGGCCTGGACGCCCTGCTCGCCGGCTCCGACGTCGCCTCCGTTCACCTCGTGCTCGGCGACCGGACGCGCGGGCTCGTCGGCGCGCGGGAACTCGCGCTGATGAAGCCCACCGCCTACCTGGTCAACACCTCGCGGGCGGCGATCGTCGACCAGGCCGCCCTGGCGTCCGCGCTGCGCGAGGGGCGGATCGCGGGGGCCGGGCTGGACGTGTTCGACGAGGAGCCGCTGCCCGCCGGCCATGAGTTCCGTACGCTGCCGAACGTGCTGGCCACGCCGCACCTCGGCTATGTCAGCGAGCTGAACTACGCGACGTTCTTCCGGGACGCCGTGGATGACATCGGCGCCTTTCTCGACGGCAGCCCGATCCGGGTGCTCCGGGGGGCATCTCAGCTTCGCCCGTGACGAGGCGGTCCCTGTCTCGCAGTGGGATCGGGTCGCGGATCCGGGAGGACGGGATGGGCCAGCCATCACCAGAGGCTGTCTTTGGCGACTCTCCGTGAGGGTCAAGCAGTGTCAGCGGCGGGTCGCGCATCCGTGAATGCACGAAAATACGCCCCTCCAGTCGATCGCTACCGATCGTCAAAGTGCCTTTCCACTGGTCACTGCCTTGATCATGCTGTGCACCCGAAGGGACTCGAACCCCTAACCTTCTGACCCGTAGGCGCCCCTTGGACTAAAGAGATCCCTTACGGCCGTACGGCGCGAGGCTTCCCCGAGCCCTTCCGCCCGGGGGCAGGCTCCCTACGGCCAGAAGGCGCGGCCGGACGGGGCGACGGGGAGAGCTTCCGGAGACCGGCTGGCTGAACGAAGAGTTTCCGCCGGGCTACCGCCTCGCCCCGGGCGTCTAGCTGGTACCCCTCAATCCAAGCCCACCCGTCGTAGGTGATGCGGTCCGTCAGTACGCGGATGAGGCGGAACAAGATCGGAGTGGAAAACTGGACGCTGGCCGCCTGCGTGATGTGGAGGAGGTCCCCAGCCCGGAGGTTCACCGGTTCTTCACCGCCCGCCAGACGATGATCCGGGCTCGGGCGAGGGCTACGTTCGGGCACCACCCGTCCGCAGAACAGTCGGGGCACTTCCGCTGACGGTGGGCGTCGAGCGTGCCCCAGGCCAGCTCAACCAGGAAGGGAGGTTCGCGGCGCACCATACCCCTACTTTACTTGCATTGCTTGTAAAGCTACGCCCTCTCGTGTGTCCCGAATTCGCGGGTGGTCAACTTGGCCCATGCCTCGCGCTGAGCCGATGTGGAGGGTCGTCCGCGACGACCTCCGTGCCCGGATCAGCGCTGGCCTCCTAAAGCCCGGCGACAAGCTCCCCAGCACCCGCGAGCTAGCCGAGCAGTACGACACCAGCCCGGTCACCGTCCGCAAGGCCGTGGACATCTTGATCGAGGGCGGGGAGCTTCTGGGCCGGCAGGGCCTGGGCGTCTTCGTCTCCGAGAAGCCCTAGCCCCTCTGCCCCTCCCGGAGGAACGCCGATCGGCCTCGACTCGTCACCGAACGGTCGGCAATCAAGCTCGACCTTGACGACCTCCAGGATCTCCATGCCTTTCGCCCAGCGAACCGCTGGCGTTGTGTCGACCCAAGTTGGCAAGCACGAGGCTGATGACCCACTGGACTTTGCGCAGGCGAGTGACGAGGACCTACGCCTAGTTCGCTTCACCACTGCATCTCCAGTCGACCAGGTCGTTCTGACTCCAGACAACGGCCGAGTGTGTGTGCCGAGACGAATGACCCTGCGACAGTTCGACTAGGGCCTGTCCTGTCGATCATGGAAGCCAGATGATGGCGGCGATGAGGACGAGGCTGGCCTGGTAGAGGGACGCTCGTTTGGCGTAGCGGGTAGCCAGGTCACGCCACTGTTTGAGCCGGTTGAAGCAGCGTTCCACGACGTTGCGTTTGCGGTAGACCTGCTTGTCGAAGGCTGGTGGTCGCCCGCCGGCGCTGCCTTTGGAGGCGCGGCGGGCGACCTGGTCGCTGCGTTCGGGGATGACGTGTCGGATGCCTCGCTGCCGCAGGGCTCGGCGGGTCGAGTCATGCGCGTAGCCCTTGTCCGCGACGGCTATCGACAGTTGCGCCGCTTCGCCGGCCGTTGGCCGCACGCGGTCAGAGCCTCAGTGATGCGGTCGGTGATGGTGGCCTTCGCGCGGTCGATGCATTTGGCAGTCGTCCGCGTTGATGACCTGCCGGTGATCCCGGCACCGGTGGCCCCGAACAGGCTGTACCGGCGGCAGTGGCGCCAGCACAGCCCACTCGTGGTTCGTTAAATCTTCTCGTGCTGCACAGGTCTAACGAACGAGCCTCACGGCCGGCGAGGCCGAAGCTGAATCAGCGGGACCTGCGGTGGATTTCCAGAACCACCCCTGATTAGTGGGCGCGGTTGCCGAATTGTATAGAGACACCTTGCGGGTGAAGTCCGTGACCAGGAGACCGTTGGTGTTGGCGCTCCAGACCCAGCCGTAGTCGGACGATGCCTCCCACCGGAACTCGGCTTTGGATCCATCGCAGGAAGCGCTGATTACCCGATAGAAGTCCTGTTGCTTCAGGCAGCGTCCGGTTGCCTCGTTCTGCAGCATAAAGGTGCCCGGGTAGGCATCGAGAACCTGCATTCGCCACCTTTGCGGCCCATCGCAGCCGGTAAAGGTGTAGACGCTGGTGCTCCAGTCGGTGGCCAGGCAATGCCGGGTTGCCCCGTTGAACAAGTATCTCCACGACGTGTAGGTGTCGGCGCTAGCCGGTGCGGCGGACGAGACGACCAGGCTGCCAGCCGCTGCGATGCTAGCCAGCAGTCCAGCAGCAATACGTCGTAGTCGAGGCTTCATTGCAAATCTCATGTCACTCGCTCTCGTTGCTCATCGCACGGACGAATTCCATGATCGCCGCCGAGGCGAGTGATTGCTTGACGCCTGGTGCCAGGCTGTTGACAATCCGTGCCGAGTTGTCGGATGAATTGTCCCGAGATGCAGCGCTGCTGGGGTGAGCCCGGGCAACGACGGACTGTTCCGGCAGGTCAGCCATACTGTCGGCGCAGGTCACAGCGGCACGCTGGGTCTTGCGGGACGACGGGGTCAAGCTCCGCTGGCGGGACGACCCGACCCTCGGCCATCCATAGCGCGTCGGATGGCCGCACGAAGAAGCATGAACCTCAGCCCGGTGAGCTCTTCCGCGGTGTGCCCGGCTTCACCGCCGCCGGTTCCCCCCGATCGCCACTCTGCCGTACGGCCTAGGGCGTGTCCTGCCGATCATGGGCCTCGGTGGATCGTCCGGGGCAGCGCCGACACCCAACCGGATGCCATAGTGCCGCGATGAAGGCAGACCTGCACAGTTACTTGAAGGGCGGCCGCGACGCGCTGCTGTGGAAGCTCGACGGGCTCGGCGAATACGATATTCGGCGTCCGTTGACCCGGACCGCAACCAACTTGCTCGGGCTGGTGAAGCACTCGGCGGCCATGGAGATCCTCTACTTCGGCGTCGTGTTCGGCCGGCCGTTCGAGCAGGAGCTGCCGTACGTCGGCGACGGAGCGGAGACCAATGCCGACATGTGGGCGACCGCGGATGAGACCCGCGAGGAGATCGTCGCACTGCACCGTCGCGCGAGCGCCCACGCCGACACCACCATTGAAGCCCTTGCACTGGATGAGGTCGGCCGCGTGCCGTGGTGGGGCGATGCAGCGGTCACGTTGCACCACGTCCTGGTCCACGTCATCGCGGAAACACAACGGCACGCAGGCCACGCTGACATCGTGCGCGAACTCATCGACGGCGCGGCCGGGCTGCTGCCCAGGAACGACAACCTGCCCCCCGCCGACGAGGCATGGTGGCTGGACTACCGCCAGCGAGTGGAGCAGGCCGCCCTCGACGCCAGCAAACCCAGCAACTAGGTTTCTGTCGATCACGGGAGCACGGCGCCTCCAACTGTTCCCGGAAGAGGGCTGCGGTTACGGATCTTGAGGTCACGCTCGCAGGCGTTGAGGTGGAGCGAGTTGATCTTGCCAATGCACGGGAAGTAAGAATCTGTAGCGCTGAGTGGCCAGACAGAAAGAAGCCCCCTACCGCCTTGAAAGGCTGGTAGGGGGCTGTCTGTGCGCCCGAAGGGACTCGAACCCCTAACCTTCTGATCCGTAGTCAGATGCTCTATCCATTGAGCTACGGGCGCAGGTGCTCAGCCAGTGTACACACCCGGCTTTCGCGCGGAGACTCCGGGATTCGAACCCGGGAGGGGCTTTAAGACCCCAACCGCATTAGCAGTGCGGCGCCATAGACCAGACTAGGCGAAGTCTCCCTGGTGGCCCGCAGACCACCGCGCCCGAGGATACAGGTCGTCACCCACGGGGAGCAAAACGACTTCCGGGGTACGCCCGCCGAGGCCGCCGAACCCGGTGTTTTCACGCTGTGCGCGGGCGTGATCGGGACTACGCTCCATCGATATGCAGGAGCAGCCGCCCGCCGAGCCGACCCGCCGAGAGCCTGCTGACCGAGTGCGCCGGCGCTCCCCGCGGGCAACCTTCACTCCGCCGACGGCTACGGAGCAGTCCGTGGAGAAGGCGGCCCCGGCAGCGACCCCGGCCACCCAGCGTCCTCGGCGGCCGAAGCCCGCACCGGCGGTGGTCTTCCAGCCACCGGAGCCGGATCGTCCCCTGCCCCGACAGCCGGTCCCCGCACCCACCGACGCGAGCGGCGCGACGGGCGTCAACCGGGACGCTCCACCGGCCAGCCCGGCGGCGAGCGTGGACCGGGCCGACCCGCCGAGTCGCCCAACGGCGGGCGTCGACCAGTCGGGCCAACCGGACGCTCCGGCAGGAAGTGCGGACCAACCCGCCAACGCTGATCCGATTGAACAGGGCAGTTCGGCGACGCCAGCGGACGCGGGAGCATCCGAGGGCAGCTCTCAGCAACCGGCCGCTCCACCGGTTCGGACGCCGAAGGCCCGAGCAAGCCGAGGCGCCCCGGCTCGCAAGGCCGCCGCGCGGGAGGCAGCCGCCGCCCCGATCGCTGAGCAGACGCCCACGACGCCGTCGGCCGAGGTGACCCAGGCCACTCCGGCCAAGCGCGCCGCGCGCTCGACCGCCACCACCCCGGCCAAGCGCACCGCGATCCCGACCAAGCCCACCGCCACCCCGGCCAAGCGCACCGCGACCCCGGCCAAGCGCGCGGCGAGCCCACGCAAGAGCGCCACACGGAAGCAGACCGCTCCCGCACCCGCTACCCCGGCGGAGCAGACCCCGACCGAGCCGAGCCGGCCCGAGCGGACCCCGACCGAGCAGGCCCGGCCGGAGCAGCCCCGGACCGAGCAGGCCCGGCCGGAGCAGCCCCCGACCGCACAGGCCCGGCCCGAGCAGCCCCAGGCCGAGCCGACACCGTCCGAGCCGACTCGGGCCGCGCAAACACCGCGGCAGCAGACCCCGCCAGAGCCCGCCCCGACCGAGCAGCCTCGGCCCGCAGTCGCGGCCAACCACCCCGCCCCGACGGCCCCGACCCAGAGG